>QHZK01000601.1 GCA_003224635.1 Acidobacteriota bacterium
TCGACGGGCCGAGCGAGTCCGATACGCCTTTTATTCCACCCGACCCGCAAATCGCCGCCGGGCCTGCCCATCTGGTGGTCGCCGTTAACTCGCTCTTGGCGATCTACGATAAGGCTGGCAAGAAGCAGGGCAGCTTTCAGACTTTCGCCGATTTCTTTGCCGGCCTCGGTATCGCCGGCGAGATTTTCGATCCCCGCATCATTTACGACCGAAGTGACGGCCACTTCATTCTGACCGCCGGCGAAGTTGACGGAACTAATTTCACCAACGGCAACGTCTTCGTTGCCGTTTCGCAAACCTCCGACCCCACGGGTGTTTGGTATAAGTACGCGATCGACTTCATGGGCCGCGACCGCTCGAATACGGCCAACACTTTTCCCGACTTCCCCACACTCGGCCTGAGCTCGTCAGCGATTTACGTATCGACGGGCCAGTTCGTGCTTAATTTCTCTTGCCTCCGGGACGACTCATGCGCCTTCTCGGATACCTGGATCAAGGTAATTGGCCTTCCTGAGCTGCTGTCCGGAAACTCCTCGCTCAACGTCACGACTTTCACCAGCGTGACTACGGCGTCGGGCATTCCCGCTTTTGCCATTGAACCGGCGCTGACCTATGGGACCACGTCAGATGAGTTTCTTGTGGCGGCCGATTTTTCGGGCCCAGTCAGCAAGACCCTCGACGTTTTCTCCATCAACACTTCGGGTACTCCCACCTTGAAGACAACGAGTCTGCAAGTACCGCCTTACACCATGCCGCCCGACGCTGCCCAGCCCAATGCGGACACCCCGATCGCTACCAACGACTTCCGCCTTCTCAACGCGGTCTGGAGCAATAACACTCTATGGTGCGCACAGGATATTGCCGACACCGAGAGTTCCAACCCTGTTGCCGGCTGGTACGAGATCGCCGCTTCCAGCCTCTCCACCGTATCGCTCCTGCAGTCCGGCGCGATCTCGGGCGTCGGCGACGCTTACTTTCCCGCCGTCTCCGTCGACTCGAGTGCTAATGCGCAGGTGGTGTTCACTACTTCGAGCTCCACCGAGTTCGCGTCGGCAGCTTACACGGGCCGCGCGGGGTCCTCTGACCCGCTCAATACGATGCGGACGTTCGTATTGTACAAGGCCGGAACGGCCCCCTACGTCGACCGGGACGTTCGATGGGGCGATTACAGCGGAATTTCCCTTGATCCGGGCGGCGCGAGCTTCTGGATGATTGCCGAGTATGCCGGCACACCAGATCCGCATTTTGGCACGTCGATCACGCAAGCGTTGGGGCCACCGCCCCTTACGATCTCGCCCCCGAGCTTCTTCTTTGGCGACGTGGATGTCGGCAGCACCAGTGGCGGAGAGACGTTCACCGCGACTAACAACAGCTCGAATACGGTGACGGTCAGCAGCGTGACGATCAGCGGGATGAACCCCGGCGATTTCGCTATAATCAGCGACAACTGCTCGTCATCCACGCTCGGCGCCGGCGCCAGTTGTACGTTCAGCGCCAACTTCAGCCCGCGACGATCAAGATCGTCTCGTCGTCTAGCGGAAGTCCGACTGCTTCCCAAAGCGTCCAGTTGAGTGGTAACGGCGGGAGCGCGAGCACACTGGCGGTGTCGCCTACAAGCTTGAGTTTCCCGGATACTCCCATTCGAACCTCGAGCGCTCCCCAAACTGTCACCATTACGAACACGGGATCCAGTCCCCTCAACATCTTCGGCTTTGCTGCTTTTAACGACTACGCGCAGACCAACAATTGCGTCCCACTGGGGGCGAGCAGCGGGAGTTTGGCAGCCGGAGCCAAGTGCACGATCACCGTCACGTTTCGGCCCACGATGATAGGCGCCATCAACCAGCTTCTGCAGGTCGTTAACGACACGCCTACGCCCTACATCAGCATCTCCCTGACGGGCAGTGGCATTGCCGCGCCGGAGGTTACGCTTTGCCCCACTAGCGTTAGCTTTGGTAGTCAGACTGTGGGTACCACGAGCGCGGCCCAGGTGTTGACCGTTTCAAACACGGGCAGCGACAACCTCACGATATCAGCAATCACGGCGTCGGGCGACTTCACAGCCTCCAATTTGTGCGGGTCTAACATTCACGCCGACGGCCGCTGGGGCGCGCACGGGAAAGCTCACCGTGACCGACTCGGCGAGCGGCAGCCCGCATACTGCGGCTCTCGCCGGAACCGGCGTGGCGCCCTCTGCCGGCGTGCCGGGGTTGACTCCTGGCATGCTCGCGGCGGCCGGGGCACGGCCCCAGATAGAGGAGATGGCCGCGCACGCTCCGATGAACCGCGGGGCCGGGTTGGAAATACAGAGCGGCGCGTGGCGCCAGTCCGACGTGAACCGCTCGGAGGCCAAAGCCGCGACACGCACGCGCGTACAACAAGCCCTGAAGACGCTCCCGATGAGGTTCGAAGCCAACCAGGGACAGGTGGAGAGGCGCGTCAGCTTCGTATCGCGCGGGCCGGGGTACACG
>QHZK01000242.1 GCA_003224635.1 Acidobacteriota bacterium
CGTCAACTCGACCAGCAACGCGCAGCAGGTCTCCATAACCAACGCCGGCAACACCCCGGTCGGGGTTTCAAGCGTTACAGCGACCGGCGACTTCGCCTTGAACAGCAATTTTAGCTGCAACCTGCCGGCGATTCTTCAGGTGGGGCAAACTTGCAGCGTCAACGTCAACTTCACTCCTACAGCGACAGGGGTCCGAAATGGCACGCTGTCCTTTAACGATGACGCCACGGGCAGCCCGCAGACCGTCGCCTTGACAGGCAACGGAGTCGCGGCCAGTCTGGCGATCGCGATCACGCCGCCCAACATGGACTTTGGCCCCGTGATGGTCGGCTCCAGCTCCCTCAATCCATCCGCGATCGTCCGTAACATCGGCAACGGGCCAGTGTCGTTCTCAAATGTCGTCGTCAGTGCTGGCGATTTTGGGTTGTTTCCCAACGGCTGCCAAGGCACTTTACAGCCTTCACAGGAGTGTAACGTCCCGGTGGTCTTTGCGCCCACGGCGGCGGGTGCTCGTACGGGCAGCGTAACCTTTACGGATAACGCTCAGGGCAGCCCGCAAACCATGACACTGACCGGACAAGGCACAAGCTCGACTCCCGCAGTTACTCTGTATCCTGCCCCGGGTATATTTGAAGCAGAGCTGGTCGGCACAACCAGTTACACCGTCCAGTCGTCTCTTTTCAACAACACGAAGGGGACCCTCACGATCTCAAGCGTCGTGCCTAGCGGCGATTTTGCTCTCGCGTTCAATGGCTGCCCTTCGACTCTCGGGCCAGGCCAGAACTGCTACTACGATGTGACTTTCACTCCCAAGGCAGCAGGCGTTCGAATTGGAAAGGTTACGATCACTGACAGCGACCCGAGCAGTCCCCAGGTCCAGAGCCTGGCGGGTTTCGGTATAGCTCCAACTCAAGGCTTCTTTGTGTCTCCCACCGGGCTGTCTTTCCCCGACCAGGTCAGCAACAGTCCTTTGCATTGAACAATACGGGAACTGTAGCGGTGACGGTCTCCAGCATCGTCGCCACTGGAGACTTCAGTCTGCCCAATGGCGCCTGTGGGACCGTATACCCCAACAACAATTGCGAGGTCAACGTCGCCTTCCGACCCACGGCGACGGGCACGCGCACGGGGACTGTCACCATTACGGACAGCGCCCCAGGGAGCCCCCATGTCGTGAGCCTGACCGGCCAGGGTGTGAGCGCGGAACGGACCATCGCCATAAGCTCGCTTGGCTTGGCGTTCCCCGATCAAACGGTCTCAACCACCAGCCAGCAGCAGTATGTCAGCATCACTAACACGGGCAATGTTCCCGTAACCATTTCGAACATCGTGGCGAGCGGCGACTTTTCTCTCGGCGGATATAACTACTGCATTGGGACCTTGCAACCGTCTGCTTCTTACTACTATTCGTCCTGCTCTTTCGCAGTCACCTTCACGCCCACGGCGGCCGGCGCCCGCACGGGCGCCGTCACAATTACGGACAACGCCGTGGGCGGTCCCCACATAGTCAGTCTCTCCGGCAAGGGCTTGGCTGCGGTTCAATCTCTCGTGATCAACCCAACCGGCCTCGCGTTCTCCGACCAGGCGGTTGGGACGAGCAATGCCCAAGGAGTGAGTATAACCAACACAGGGAATTCGTCCGTGTTCATCAAGGGCGAGACCGTTAGCGGCGCCGACTTCTCCGTCCTGAGCAATAACAATTGCTCGAACCTGTTCCTGGGCTCTCAGCAAACCTGTTCGTTCTCTGTCAACTTCAGCCCCACCGTGACTGGCCCTCACACAGGAAGCGTCACCATCACCGATGCCGCCCCCGGCAGCCCCCAAACGGTCGCGCTGACTGGCAATGGGGTACCCGCGACTCGGTCGCTCACGGTTTCGCCTTCCAACCTGGCATTCGGCAAGGAGCAGGTGGGCCTCTTTTGTGCCTACTACTACTGCGAGGGAGCTAGCCAGGTGGTGAGTTTAACGAATTCAGGAACTGTGCCAATAACGGTTCCAAACCTATCAGTCACTCCCGGTTTCTTCCTTTTCACCGGCTGTGGACAAATCGCACCACGGAGCTCGTGCTACCTCCCCATCTACTTTGCACCGACAGCAACGGGCTCTGCGGCGGGCGCCTTGACGATCACCGATAGCGCCCCCGGAAGCCCGCACACGGTTGCTCTGTCTGGCACCGGCATCAGCACCAATCAAATCATTTCCGTGTCGCAAATCAGCGTGGCCTTTGGCACGCAGACCGTGGGCCTTACCAGCGCGCCCATTGCTGTGTACTACGTGAACCAGGGTAATCCCAGTGTCTCCTTCGTGACCATTTATAGCGTCGTGGCGAGCGGAGACTTTGCCCAGACCAACAACTGCGCCAACTTTTCGCTCGGTGGGACGAGCTGCGCGATCCTCATTACCTTCACACCTGCGGCGACCGGTGGGCGCTCCGGCACGGTCACTATCACAGACAGTGCCAGCGGCAGCCCGCGCATGATCACTTTGAGCGGAACCGGGGCGCTGCCCGCATTTAGTGCGGCGCCCGCCAGTCTGTCCTTCGGCAGCCAGGTCGTGGGAGTGGCCAGCGCAGCCCAAACCGTGACGGTTACCAACACTGGGGCGGGAGTCTTGGTGATTTCAAGCCTGATGGCGAGTGGCGATTTCGGCCAGACTAATAACTGTCCGACCGGCCTCGCGCCGGGCGCCAGTTGCACCGTCAGTGTAACCTTCACTCCATCAACGGGGGGTAGCAGAACGGGCGCGGTCACGTTCACGGACAACGCGCCTGGGAGCCCTCAGGTCATCACGCTCAGCGGCTCAGGAGGCGCTGAGGCGGGGGCAGGTTTCTCTACGACGAGCGTGCTGTTCGGGAACCAAGATGTGGGCACAACGTCTGCGTCGCAGACCGTGGCGCTGACGAACACGGGAAACGCCGCACTGGCCGTTACCGCGGTCGCGCTAGCCGGAAACAATCCGGGAGACTTTGCCAAGAGCGGCGACACGTGTTCGGGCGCCAACTTGGCGCCAACCAACTCTTGCACCGTGGCTGTGACGTTCACCCCAACCGCGGCGGGGAGTCGAAACGCGGTGCTTAGATTCACCGATAACGCCCTCAGCAGCCCGCAACTAGTGATCCTAAACGGAGCTGGCGCGGCGCCGGCTGCAAGCTTATCGTCGACAAGCCTGACTTTCGGCGCCCAGTTTGACACCACTGCGAGCGCCGCGCAGACAGTGACGCTGACGAACGCGGGCAACGCGGCGCTGAGTATCACGGGCCTCACAATCGGCGGAGCTAACGGTGGAGATTTTGCCTTGGCAACAACCGGGACGACTTGCACCACCAGCAGCCCTCTGAACGCGGGGACGAGCTGCACAATCAGTGTGACTTTCACACCCACGGCAGCGGGGACGCGTACTGGCGTCCTCACGATTGCCGGTAAAGCTCCCGCAAACCCGGTGTCGGTTGCGCTGTCAGGGACCGGGACGGATTTCACAGTTGCGCCAGCGTCCGGTTCCCACACCACCGCCACGGTAGCGGCAGGCCAGTCCGCGACTTATACCCTGGCCTTCCGTGGCACTCAAGGCTTCACTGGAACGGTTGCACTCGCGTGTACCGATACAACCGAGTCCTCAAACTGTACCGACAGCCCGGCGTCCCTAACACTCAACGGTACGACCGCGGTGAATGCCACGGTAACTGTCACCACCACCGCGCGGTCGATGGTGGTGCCAGGAAACCGGCTTCGTCTGCCGCGGGTGGGGACACCGCTAGTACACATGTCCCCGCTGCTCCTCTGGCTGTTGCTCGCCCTTGCGCTGGCATTGGCTGGAGTGGCTTGGACTGTCCGCCTAGGGGCGGGCTCTCCGCCCGCGCGCCCGCCTACGGTGACTCGACATGTCTGGCGTTCAGGACCCGTCGGACACGTACCCTGGCGGCTGGGGTCTGTGGCGGCGCTGCTGTTGTTGTTACTCGGTGTTGCGTTGTCTACGCCCGCCTGCGGCGGGGGCGGAGCGGTAAGCCATGCAGGCACGCCCGCGGGCACTTACACGTTGACTGTCACTGCCACGGCGACGTCCGGGACAGCCAGCCTAACCCATAAGACGACGCTCACGCTGACAGTCCAATAACGCTGGCAATCGGCTGGAGGGCTGGCTAAGAGTCTGTCGACCGCGTTCCGAACTGGGTTGACACCGTTACGGGGCCGGGCTACCGAGTAAGTGGACTGGCGGAGCCTACGGTAGACCTCGCGCAAGCTTTCCAGCACGAATTGGCACTCCTGGGGAAAGTTCGGTGTCACCTGTACAAAACGACGCCGAGCATGAGCGTTACAGTTTCCCCAGAGAATTTCCAACTTCTGCTCGAGCTTCGGCACGTTGCGTGACAAGGCAATCCGACATTTGAATGGGCGGCGAGAGTCCCTGGGCTCGCTCGACGAACACCCGGGCGAGGTTCTCCCCCGCATGATTCCGCCCGGTGAAGAACAGCGCCATCCGCTGCCCCTGCCGCGTCGTCGACACGATGCCGGAGGTGAACAGTCCCGTCCGTTCCTAAGACCCTTCCTTCCCGAACACACGCTGCCGAGCCGTATCGCAAATGGTGACGACCGCTGGATTTCTAATCTTCCGTTCTACCGAGATGGCATAGAACTGTGCCCGCACTTCATTGACTTGGCCAATGCGTTCAAGCCCGTATCGACGCCGCATTACGCCGTCAAGGACCATAGGAACGGCGGAAACGCCGTGTCCGGCTTCAGCGAAAGTCAGCAGCAGCGAGAAGTCGTCAAACTCTCCCACCACTACCGGCCGAATGCGCTCAGCCTCAAACCATTCATCTAATTTTCGCCGGACCGCCGTGTGGTCAGTCGGCAACAGCAAAGGAACCCGATCGAGAGAGCGAGGGAAACCTCGACGCCGGGCGGCGCCAACCTTTGACTTTCGGTAAAAGCCGATACCGCACTCGCCGAGCAAATGATTAAACGCGTGTACCTTGACCGCCGCACCCATGGGGGCGTCCGCCAGCACCACGTCCAGTTCATTCACGGCTAGTTCCGCCAGCAGCTTGTCGGGGCGGTCCTCGCGACATACGACGCGCACCTGGTCGGCCACACGAAGCGCCGGCGCGATCAGCCGGTAGGCGATCACTTTTGGCAGGACGTCAGCGACACCAATCTGTACCCGGAGCGGACGCCCCGTAGGGCGATCCTGGAGCGTGTCCATCATCTCCCGGCCCAGGCCGAAGATCTCCTCGGCGTACCGGAAGGCCACGCGCCCTGCTTCGGTGAGCACCAGCCTTCGACCCGAGCGAACGAAAAGCTTCTCGCCCAGCGTATCTTCCAGGTGGCTGACCTGTGCGCTGATAGTTGGGGGAGCCAGCAGCAGCTCCTTCGAAGCATTGGCGATGCTCCCGCTCCGGGCTACCTTCCAGAAGTACAAAAGGTGGTGGTAGTTGAGCCATTCCATGGGGCTTCGATTATAGTTAGTAAAACCCTACCGGTCACCATCAAATTTTCTACTTTTCCAAATGAGGACTGCACGCATCAATAGTTGTGTAAGCAGGGTGAAGCGACCCAAAAAGTCGCGGGGTTGCGAGCCCGACAAACAACAAAGGAGAAGATGAACATGGGCGTAAACGTGATTCGAAAGATCGGCTATACGGTACTCCCGGCGGTGCTTCTGGCCGGGTCCGTCTTTGCAGCCTCACCGGCGAGGCAGTCGAGCGCAATTACTGCCGATGCGCTGACTTGGGGCTTTCAGAAGGAAGCTTCCGGCTTGCTCGGAGAGGTGCAGGTGTTGTCCGGAAAGCTGCGCCTGGAGGCTGACAAGTTGGAGTCGTTCCCGCGCTCCAAGCTGAGCTGGGAAAGTCATGCCAATCAACTAAACCTGGTTCGGGAGCAAATCAACCAGATCGGAGATCGGCTCGAACGCCTGCAGGAGATCCGTCACGTGACATCTCCCTGGCAGCGGCAAGTCATAGATCGAGTTGTTCCCGTGGCGGTCGAGTTGGCGGCGCGGACTGAAGCCGCCATCGGGCACCTTAACGAAAACAAAGGCCACCTGTTTGCTCCGGTCTATGTCGATCATCTCACGACGCTCTCGGACCAGGCGGGCGAGATGAAGGAATCCGTGAACACTTTCTTGGAATTCGCTGAGACCCAGCAGAAACTCGATCAGCTCCAGGAGAAAATCAGGGACCTGCAGTCTTAAGCATCAGGATTGCCGGCCGTGACTGGCTGGCATGCGGGGAACCGCGCTTCCGTGAGGCCACTCAGGTGGTGAGAGCGGGCCAGCGCTCCCACGAGGGAGGGAAGGGGGTACTAGCTGCCTGTTCGCAAGTGGAAAGTCGCGGTTCCCCCCTTAAACCCGAGCAACCCGGCCGCTTGGGGTAGCGGCAAGGGAGCCAAATCGTCGATCGCTGGGGACCGGACAATAAACAAAAGGGAAGCTGTTCATCGCGACAGTGAACCCGCTACAAGGATTGGGGAGGCGACTCATGCACGCGACACGGCAAAGCGACAAGACACGTGAGCGGGGTCCGGAGTTCAGCGAGCCGTCCGCAGCGCCGCGCTCTCAGGCCTTCCTCGCTGAGGACCAAGAGGCGGTAAGCCCCCTCAGTCAACGCCTCCGCCGGAACACCCAATGCCTTACCTGCAGTCGCTTGTACTTTGGGAAGGACTTCGACAGATGTCCCCGCTGCGCCAGTGACGCGGTTCGGCATTATAGCGAAGATGATTTAGGTCTTCTATCTGGCGGCCTAGACGATGCTCTAAACGCAGGCCGGACAGGAGAACCCCGCTGATGCGGTACGGCGCGGCCCACCAAGTACGTAGGCCGGCGGGGGACGCGTCGGAGGTCAAGGATGCTGCGTAGATTCACGGACCACCGGGCAGTTGGATACCCTCAAATGCTGCCGAGGGGCAAGGTGCTGCTGGTGGATGATGAGCTCGGGGACTTGGCATACCACTTCCGTCTCCTTGAGAGCTGCGGCCAGAAAGTATTGAGTTGCGCTGCCTACGCTCAGGGCGCCGGCCTTGTCGAGTGCGTAACTTTTGACTTGGTTATGGTCGGCCAAGGGAGCCCGGCGTTTGAGGGTCGTGTGGTGCTCGAACGTGCCGCGTCAACGGATCGCAGCATACCCGTCTTGGTGCTGGCGAGTTCGGTTGACATGGGCTGTTATCTCGAGGCCATGCGGTTGGGAGCAGCCGACTATCTGGAAAAGCCCCTATCCCCGACGGAAATGAGGCGTGTTATCGAAACGTGCCTCCGCGCTCGCATGCCATCATAGCCATTCACGTTTGCGGGCGGGACCAAAAATTAGGGCCCTTGCCCGAGCCATCTCCAACTCACACAGAAGCCCTGGGAGACAACGGATGAAAAATGTAAGGGCAGTACTATCGATTGCCCTTGCGATCTGAACGCTTTGAGGGAGCACAGGATCCTTCAGTCGATGCACCCGGAACGACGATATGTAACCGACACCTCCGAATTTCAGGAAATACAGGAGCGGACGCGCACTATCCTCCGCAAGAGTCAAGAGCGAGCGAAAGAATCTCCAAGGCCGTCCCTTCTGGACGGACAGGCGCAGGGCTGTGCGGACAATTTGGCGTTCCCGTTCCTTTGCCGGCCGATGGCACAGAGAACGCAGGCAAATTTCT
>QHZK01000243.1 GCA_003224635.1 Acidobacteriota bacterium
AAATCTCTTGGAAAGCAAAACGGTGAAAAGTGAAGTCATGCCCCAAACCCTCCTCAACCCCGATGCCATTATATCATGCTATACACGCCAGGGCCCTTTCCTACTTAGTCTGCAGCAAGCGAGATGCCATGGCAGCCAGGAGTCGATGCACTCGGCCAGGGACAAGCGGGCTCGACCTTTGGCTGGCAGGGCTGCTTTGAGGCTAACTCTAAGCGTGCCAACGGAATCAGGTCGGCACGGCAAGCCTGATAGCTAAAAATGCGGCCAATAGATTTACTTGGCCGAAAGCGCGCTGGCAGCGCTCGATTACGGACTGGGTGTTGCCTATTTGCTACATCCCGACGCTTGAACCTTGTGCACGGCCCGCACCGCGTAATGCCCAAAGACACATCGGATTGAGGTCGATCCCTGGGCTGACTGTAGCCTCACCTTGAGGTATCAAAAATATTACTTGCTTTTCCAGGTACATGGACGTATCATCTGTGGCTCCGCGAGCGGGTCCACTCTCGCAGATGTCTAGCCAAGAGCAAGGGAATAGCACCCATGAGCACCGATGGGAAGATTCCCGTCCACGTCAAAAAACTCCTAATCGTCGACCCTGACGACAGCTTCGCCGTCATCCTCAAGACCGCGTTGGGGACGGCCTACTCGCTGGACCACGTGTCGAACATTGACGATGGCATCGCCCGATTGAAGCAAAATGACGTTGACGTGGTTCTGCTCAACTGGGACTGGCCGAAATCTGAACCCCCAATGAGACTCAAGTGCCAGGAATTCCTGGAAGAAGCTGACAGCGTCCCCGCCCCGATCCCGGTGCTCGTTTTTACTTGGGACCGCCGGCGTGAGTGCGCCATGGAGATCGTGCGCCAGGGCGCGTTCGACGTCTTCCTTCAACCGCTTGACGTGCTTGAACTTAAGTTCGCGCTCGATCGAGCCTACGTGCGCACGACCTTGCATCGCAACCTGTCCGCAGCGCGGGCGCTGGCGCCTTTCAGTCACGTCGCGGGGATGATCGGCAACAGCAAGAATATGCAGCGGATCTACGAACTTGTCACGAAAGTCGCGGCAGTCTTTACGACGGTGTTGATTCGGGGAGAAAGCGGGACCGGAAAGGAACTGGTGGCACGGGCGATTCACCGCATGAGCCCCAGGGCGGAGAAGCCGTTTATGGCGTTTTCTCCCTCGGCGCTGGCGGAGACTCTCATCGAAGATGAGTTGTTTGGACACGAAAAGGGCGCCTTTACGGGCGCTGCGCAAACCCGCCGAGGCCGCTTTGAGCAAGCCCAAGGCGGAACCGTCTTCCTGGACGAGATTGGCGATCTGGCGCTTTCAATGCAGGTCAAACTGTTGCGGGTCCTGCAGGAGCGAACACTGGAAAGACTCGGGTCGAGCACGCCCGTGCCCGTCGACATCAGGTTGATCTGCGCTACGAACCGCGATCTAGAAACCATGGTGAGACAAGGGACTTTTCGTCAGGACCTCTATTTTCGCATTTCCGTGTTCAGGATCGATCTTCCTGCCCTCCGGGACCGCCGTACCGACATCCCGATTCTGGCTGAGTTTTTCTGCCGTCATTTCGCAGAGGTCCACAAGAAAGACATTCGTGGCCTCAGTCCGAGGTTCTTGAGTACGCTGGCCAGCTACGAGTGGCCAGGCAACGTGCGCGAGCTTCAGAACGTAATCGAGCGCAGCCTGATCCTTGCCGACGGCTCTCAACTCAGCGTCGAGGACTTGCCTTCGGAACTCAAGCCACTGGCAGTGTCCGCGGAAATTCCAAGAGGCTCTTTCCATGAAGCCGTCGATTGTTTCAGGCGGGAACTGATTCTGGCCGCTCTTCGCACTCATTCCGGGAACAGGCTCAGAGCGGCCCGCGAACTGAAAATCAGCCGCTCTTACTTGCATCGCTTGCTTAAGAAACTGGATATCTCCTCGGAGGAATCCGGCGTCGCGGTCAAGGGCGAGCCTGGGGATGAGGTTGGACCTGAGGAAGAAGGCGGGCCTGGGGAAGAGCCCGACGACGAGGAAGAATCCATGGCTTCCGGGGGTCGCTTCTGAATGAAGCGAGGGGCTTCAGGTTGCGCTCGCTCCCAGGTCCGAACACCTCTGCACCGCGAGTGTCGCCGGTCGCATCAATCTGTGGCGACGGTCTGTGGCCGCCGGTCGGCGCTGGGGACGCCGCTACAGTCATCGAGGAACTCAAGTGGGTCCTCGCGCTATTAGCACTCAGTCTGGTGTTCCGATCTCGACCCTGCCGTTGCGCGAGCAGCTCCGCCGTCTCTTTCCCTTTCATGTGGCTCTGGCCGCCATTCTCGCCCTAGGTGTGTATATCGCGGCGAGCGGAGGAATCGCGGACCCGGACATCTGGTGGCATCTCGAGAACGCCCGGTATCTGCTGACCTACCACCAACTGCCCCGTATTGACACGTACTCGTACACCGCCGTGGGTCAACCCTGGATCAATCATGAGTGGCTGGCGGAGGTCCCTTACTACCTCGCCTGGCAGGCATGGGGTTTGCCTGGCGTCAACGCTCTTTTTGTGCTGCTGCTCGAGGTCATCTTGCTCGGCATCTTTTTTCTGTCGTACAAAAGTAGCGGCAACTTGAAAGGCTCCTGGGTGGTTACTTGTTTCTGCGTCTTCTTGACTATTGTGTCGTTCGGTCCCAGGACGATCCTATTTGGTTACATCTATCTGCTAATTTTGCTTTTCACGCTCTGGCGTTTTCGCTCTCGAGGGCAAGCTCCGCTCTGGATCATCCCTCTTCTGTTCTGCGTGTGGATTAACACCCATGGCTCCTGGCTGCTGGGATTGATTGTGTTCGGGCTAGTCGTTGGGTTGGAGGCCGTACGGTGGTCGCCTCGGCAGTTGCGGCAACTCCTGGTGACCGGAGCCGCCTCTTTGGCAGTGCTGCTGGTGAATCCTTACGGTTACCGGCTGGTATTCTACCCTTTTGACTTGGCGTTCCGTCAGAAGTTGAATACTGCCTACGGTGAGGAGTGGGCGTCGGTGAATTTCCACAACGCGCAGGGCAAAGTTGTGCTTCTTGTGCTGGTGGCCCTGTTGCTGGGTTCAGTCCTGGCCCGCTATCAGTGGAAACTGGAGGATCTGCTCTTGGCTCTGTTCGCCGCTTACAGCGCCCTCAGTCATATCCGCTTTCTTGTCCTGGCTGCAGTCCTCCTGGCGCCCCTGCTGGCGAAATTCCTGGACTTCATGCCGCCTTACCGGCCGGAGATCGACAAGCCGCTGCTCAATGCGGGGGTAGTCGCTTTCGCCGCGGTGCTCATGGTGAAATGGCTCCCTTCCCAGGCCTCGCTTGAAAATGAGAGGGACAAGGCATTTCCCACTCAAGCCCTCGGCTTCGTGATGTCACACGGACTGGCAGGCGAGCGGATGTTCAATTACTACGGCTGGGGAGGGTATCTCGCCTGGGCGCAACCCGAGGTCAAGACTTTCATCGACAGCCGCACCGACATTTTTGAATACACAGGCGTGCTCAAGGATTATCTCGACGCGACGGGCTTGAAGGGCACGTTGAAGGTCCTGGATAGACGCCAGGTCCAGTGGGTCCTGTTCCCGCCGAGGGACCCGGTTTCCTACTTCCTTGCACACACCGACAACTGGCGAGTGGTTTACAACGACAGCGTGGCGGAGGTCTTCGAGAGGGCGGGAACCGCGCCCGTCACGAGTTCGGCCAATAAGAAGAATCATCGGGCGGATACCCTCAAATGAACTTGATGTCTTCTCCGGACCTTTTGCCTGTTGAGTGGCTCGATGTGCTCCGTATAATTCAAACTCTCTGAGGTAGCGGTATGCTTCGTGAAAGAATCAAGACCATCTTTTCGTTCCCCGTGGTTTTGGCCTCCCTTCTCGTCTGGTGGTTGTCCGGAGTGGTGAAACCGGGCCTTGGAGACCCGGACCTTTGGTGGCACATGGAAAATGCCCGCTTCTTGTTTAGCCACCACCACCTTCCCCGATTCGACGCGTTTTCGTACACTACGATGGGCCATCCCTGGATGGACCATGAATGGTTGGCGGAGGTTCCTTACTATCTCGCCTGGCACGCTTTCGGTCCGGTCGGTGTCTACGTCACGTTGATTGTGATCCTGGAAGGGATTCTGCTCGGAGTCTTTTACCTGGCCTCGAAGGGCAGCGGCAACGTCAAAGGAGCGTGGCTGGTTTCCTGCTTTTGCGTGCTTTTGGCAGCCGTGTCATTCGGCCCGCGCACCCTCCTGTTTGGATACGTCTATCTGCTGATTATCCTGCTTGTGCTTCAGCAGTTCCGCGCCAAAGGTCAAGCTCCCCTGTGGATGATCCCCATAGCGTTCTGTCTGTGGATCAACAGCCACGGCTCATGGTTGATCGGGATGACGGTCTTCGGCATCATCATTGCGTCTGGTCTTGTACAGGGTAATTGGGGACGCGTCGAGGCGGTGCGCTGGTCACCGCGACAGTTGCGGCAGTTACTCGTAACCCTGGGAGCATCTGTTGCCGCCCTTTTCGTGAACCCGTTCGGCTACCATCTTGTCTTCTACCCGTTTGATATGGCCTTCAAACAGAAACTGACGGTGAATAACATTGAGGAATGGGCTTCAGTGGATTTTCACGACGGGCGGGGAAAGGTCGTGCTCATCCTGCTGGTCGCTCTCTTAGTCGGCGCCCTGCTCAGCCGCCACCGCTGGGAGCTGGGGCAGCTTGGCCTGGCAGTGCTCGCCGTCTATTCCGGCCTGACCTACGTAAGATTTCTCTTCCTGGCGGCAATTTTGCTGGCCCCGCTGCTGGCAAAGTTTCTGGATTTCCTGCCACCTTACCGACCGGAAATTGACAAGCACTGGCTCAATGCGGCGATCCTTGCCGGGATGCTGCTCGTCATCGTAGCACGCTTCCCTTCGCGCGCCGCGCTTGAGAATACAGTGGCCGAGCGCTTTCCGGTCGCAGCCATGGCCTACATCAAGACACACGGACTTCCCGGCCGGACGTTTAACCACTACATGTGGGGAGGGTACGTGGCTTGGAAGGAACCCGAGCTCAAGACCTTCATCGATAGCCGTAGCGACATCTATGAGCGCTCGGGCGTCCTCGCGGATTACCTCGACGCCATTCGCATGAAGGACTCGCTCAAGATTCTCGATAAGTATCAGATTCAGTCGGTGCTGTTTCCACCCAAAGAAGCTCTGTCGTATCTTCTCGAGCACAACTCGAATTGGAAGGTCGTTTACAACGACAATGTGACGGAGATTTTCGAAAGGGTCGGTCCCATGCCGGCCGAAGCGTCACCTGTGGCAGCGACCCACCAGACCTCTGGACCGAAGGCCTATTAAACGCCAGGATGCCTGGGTCGAGAAGTTCCTCGCCAATGACCGCTTGTGCGTCCAGCGCAGCTTTTAGATGGACGGCTTGCGCCCCTTGGCAGCGCCGAGTCGATATTCGGCGGGCGGCTTCCCGCCAGCCCTAAACTCGAACCAGAAACTGACGTTCCACTCGTTCACACGCTTGGTCCACCTTTGTTTCCCCTAGTACTCAGGTTCTCTGATTGTTTGGTCTTGCTCCCCCCGCGTTGTCTACGCCTTTCGGTCTTCAAGTGTCGACCGGACCTGGCGGTTCATGCACCCTTAAGGGCTCTTGGATAGAATGGATTACTTCAGAGGTCCTTAGCATGCAAAACGTTCAGCGACGGGGCGCTTATTCTTTTGGCCAGATGGGTCCCTGTTTGGAAGTCGGTTTGCAAGCAGCGAAGGTCAGCAAGCATATTTCGAAGGCGTGCGGGCTGCATCAAGGCGGGAAGTCGCGTCGTCGATTAACTTTTTTAGGTAACAGAACGTTGGAAACATAGTGAGGAAGAGGTTTACAATTGCCCCGACGAAACCCAAACGCTCATGATAGTTAACCGCAAGGTCGACCGCTTGCTGATCCTCGTCCTCCCGCTTGTTTTCGTCGTCTACTTGTCAACGCGTCCTACCTATCAGTTACAGGAGGAGCCGCCGCCTGAATTTCTTCGCGCGCAGTCCGACTGGCCACCGAAACGCAGAGCCGCGGAAGAGCAGTTGGCGAGGGCCTACTGGAAGTGCGCCGTGAACGCGATCGAGTGGCGGTATGCGTATGGGGAGAACCTCCCGAACGATCCCCCTCCCGAGTTCACGAGCGGCGAGACCAGCCCCGGCGGCCTTCGCTCTGAAGATGCTGCTACGGCCAGGGGCCGTTACTGGCAAAGACTGCGGCGCGTCTGGATTCTGCCCCACGTCTGGCGAACGAATTACAGTTTGAGTTTTGCCTGGGTCGCCAGGCTGCTGACTTCCTTCGGCGATTGGGCCACCAGCTTATGGCAAAGCCGCTGATGACCGCGCTCGGGAGATGGAGATTGGGCCAGCGCGTCATTCAGGAGCGCGGGGCATGACATCACACCGCCGAAGCCCGGCGCCTCGGGATTGTTACTTCTGGATTGAAAAGGTCAAGACGGACTTGTACTTATCTTGTAGTTCCCCGTTGAGCGAGAGCTTTTCTCCCCGACTGATCGAAATCTCTTTTCGCCAGGGAAGGGAAGCGGGACGCTTCAACTCAATAACGTGTTTGCCTTCGGGAATCTTGAGCTCGGCGGGGGTGTAGGCGATCGGCGCGCCATCGACCAGGATAGTGGCCTTCGGAGGCACGGAATCGATGTGGACAGCGCCGCCCTCCTTCTGACCCTTCGCCTCAAGCTGGCGCCTGTTCTCCTCCATCGTGCTCTCGACCGATTTCAATCTGGCTCCCTGACGTTCATCGAGCTGCCTAGCCTTCGACCCCAGCCCAGACGCTATTTTGGTGGTGACGACGCCTGAGTGCCCCGCGAGCACTCCGTACTGCGCGGCCGCCTGGGCCCGGGCTGAGGAAGAAAATGCGCCGAAAGTCAGAGTGAGAGTTATTGGCAGTGTGATCCAGTTGGTCATGTGCGTACCCTCCAGTGAACGAATTCCACCTACCGGTAAATCAAAGTCAGAATCCCTCCCATACGCGGGAGGGGATAGCCACGGCAACGCTTCTTCGTGCCGTGGGTTTGTCCTTTCCAACCGCAAGGGCCACGGCACAAGCTTCGTGCCGCGGCTACTAAGGCATCGGAGAACCAGAACAAAATTCTCGTTTCGGCGGCTAAAGTGACTGACCCCCGGTCGTTCCAGGTTCCTCTCCATGAAGTCCCGCCTGCCTCGAAACCGGCGACCCGCCGACAATCACTGATAAGGAAGGCTCTCGATCAGTTCCTCGTCCTCTACTCGCTGCCGCCCGCGTGCGGAAGGCTGCGGAGGAAAGTAAGCTTGGGAAGTTCCTATAGGCGGACCCACACTCGATTTACCTTCGCCACCGGCTCCCGGACCCTGAAGTAATCCACGCGCGGGACCGAGTGCAGACAGATAGCGAGGTTCCACCCAGGGACGAAGGGAAGACGCAATATACTGCCTCAGCGAACTCTCGAGTTCGTGCGCCTGTTGCGGGTTCGACTCGGCCAGATTCACTCGCTCCTCAGGAGAACTCGCCCACTGGTAGAGCTCTTGGCGGCCTTGGGGGTTTTCGATGTACTGCCATTCGGGAGTCGTCAAGCTGATGTATCCCGGAACACCGGCCTTTCGAGAAACCAGCTCTGATATCGCTATTTCATCGAAGGGTTGTGGCCGGAAGCCGGGCGTCCAGAAGCGACGAAGGCTGACCCGACTGAAAGGGGGTTTTTCTCCAAGAGTCAGATCCAGCACGGTGGGAAAGAGCTTGCGAACCGAGACTGTATCAGCAAGACGCATGCCGGATGGAACACCAGAGCCGAAAATAATGAGCGGAACGTGTATGGTTTCTCGGTTAAGGTTCCAGCCGTGGTTGTAGGCGCCGTGCTCGCCGAAGGCCTCCCCATGATCCGAGGTGATGATGACGATGGTATTCGACCACTCGGGGCGGCTGGCGAGGAACGCCAGGAGTTTGCCGACCTGGTCGTCCAAGGATGCAAGACAGTTATCGTAAGCATCGACGAGGGACTGTCGCTCTTGATCAGAGAGGGGACGTGAAAAGTCCGCTTGGTCCATGATAGGCCAAGCCTTATCCAGGACGGCTTTCGAGGTTTGGCCGAAACGCCGGTCGAAAGGCGGAGGCGCAAAGTAAGGGCTGTGGGCATCGAAGTAGTTGACGAAAAGAAAGAAGGGTTCTCCGGAGCGGTGCTTAAACCATTGGATGACGTCGCGGTTCATATCGCTTGCGTCGCGCCGCTCAAGAAAATCGTGCCTCGCGAGCGACCCATAGAGCGGCTGTATCAACAGACCTCCCGCGAGAGTGGCCGCCAGGTTGTGTGGCACTGAGTTCTTCGCATCGTCGTACACTTCAAAACCCCGTCCCAGCCCCCAGCCCGCCTCGCCGTACTCTAAGTTCGAGGTGAAGCCTGCGGTCTCGTAGCCCCGTGAGCGCAGGGCTTGGGCCAGCGTCCAGCGGCTGGTGTCCAGGGGACGCGCCCAGTCGGCCCCGTGCTGATGGGGCAGCAAGCCGGTGAAGATCGATGCGTGCGAGGCAAGGGTCCAGGAAGAGGCAGATACGGCATTTTCGAAGACCACGCCTTGACGGGCCCAACGGTCGAGGTTAGGCGAGGTCGGCCGAGAATAGCCGTAAAGCGAGAGGTGGTCGGGCCTGACCGTGTCCAACGTGATTAAGACAACGTTCGGGCCCCCAACAGCCGGCCGCGAACCAGCCTCGACAGATACGGGCGGCAACGAGCCCTTGACCGTAGAGAAGGCTAAGCCCGAAAGCAGCACAACAAACGAGACCAGGAGAGTTACGGCCAACATTTTGAGGGGGGAAAAGCCTTTGACTCGAAAAGATCGGTGGGCGCAGGGCCGCATGAAGTAATAGGCCAAGAGCGCGCTGCCCAATACCAGGGTCAGCCAAAACCAGGAGACAGGCAGCCGAAAGTCACTCGCCCGCGACCGCAAGACCGTCACGGCGAGCTTACATGCCAGCAAGGCGCCCCCTGCCCCGAGGGCTGAAGCCACAACTTTGGCGATCGGATGCCGATTCCCTCTCAGCCATCCGGCCAGCAAGCCCGCGACAAGTCCGACCGTCCCATTGACCAACGGGGCCACAAACCAAACCGCGTAGCCGACG
>QHZK01000244.1 GCA_003224635.1 Acidobacteriota bacterium
GAGGCGAGGTCGCCTCCGTGGGCGGCCAGCGAGTCGGTAGCGAGCACCCCAGGACCGCCCGCATTGGTCACGATGGCCAAGCGCGGGCCCTTGGGTCGAGGCTGGGTGGCCAGCACTTCCGCCATGTGGAACAGGTCCGCTATGGACTGGACACGCAGGACGCCCGACCGGCGGAAGGCGGCATCCAGCACGTCGTCACTGCCCGTGAGAGCGCCCGTGTGCGAAGCGGCGGCCTTGGCGGCGGCTTCGCTGCGGCCCGCCTTGATGACAATGATCGGCTTCGTGAGCGCCACCTGACGCGCAGCGGACAGGAAGCGCCGGGCGTTGCCGACCGATTCCATATAGATGATGACCGAGCGCGTGCGCGGGTCATCGCCCAGATAGTCGATCAAGTCTCCCCAGCCCACGTCCAGCATCGACCCGAGCGACACAAAGGCGCTGAAGCCGACATTCTCGCGCAGGCTCCAGTCCAGGATCGCGGTGCAAAGCGCGCCGCTTTGACTCAGGAACCCGACGCTGCCGGGCTTCGCCATCGTGGCGGCGAAGGTGGCGTTGAGCCCCGTCAGCGGACTCATCAGGCCGAGGCAGTTGGGGCCGACGATGCGCATCCGGCCGCGACGCGCCTGCTCAAGAATCTGCGCCTCGAGTTCAACTCCAGCGGGTCCGCACTCCTTGAAACCCGCTGAGATGATGACGGCCGCCGGCACCCCTGTCTGCGCGCATTCGCCGATGACTCCTGGCACTGTCGCGGCAGGGGTGGCCACGACGGCCAGGTCCACGCGCTCCGGCAAGTCCTTGATGCTGGCGTAACACTCGATCCCCAGCACGCTTTTCCGCTTCGGATTCACCGGCAGGACGACTCCTCCGAAGGGGCTGCTGATCAGGTTCCACAGAATAGTCCGGCCGACGCTTCCGGCCGTCTCGCTGGCCCCAACCAGCGCCACGGAGCGCGGCGAAAAGAAAGCGTCGAGCGGGTGCCGTCGGGCGCCCAGAATGTCGGACGCCGGCTCGATCTCAACGCGCGAAGAAAGTGGCTTGTTCGCCATGGTGAAACACTCGGCGGTAAACTGACCGGCCATTGTACACTCCCTACTGGATTTTGCAGAATTGAGTTACAGGTGTCGTCCCTCACCCCTACCCCCCGAGAAGGAGAGGGGAGAGAAGGCCTGTTCATGCCCTCTCACCTTGCGGGAGAAGGTGGCGCACAGCGCCGGGTGAGGGGTTTTGCGCTCACTCACGGTTGATTTACACAACGAATCGTGGGCCCGCCGTTAAAAGGAACAAAAACCACGGCACACAAATCGTGCCGTGGCTACCACCAAAAATAATTTGTCCCATTCGTCCCATCCGTCCCATTTGTCTCGACGGAATATGGTAGGCTGATCCTGTGAATCATCCCGGTCCAACGGACCGGAGTGTCATGGAATCATCGGCGATGACCAGGCAGGGTGACGGCGGGCGGCCGGACGGCGGCGCCCGAACCAGCGAATCTGGAGCAGGATCCGTCGCAAGCTAGCCTACCTACGAGCCTACATTCGCCCCGCTGGACAAGAAAAGGCGTAAAAAAGGGCAAATTTTAGCGGAAACAAAGCCAATAGGTTGTTTAGAACTAGTAACTTAACCCAAAAATGGCCGAAAAACAAAGCCAACTTGACGTGGAAAGCTACTCGGCGCAGCAGGCAGGTTCTCCATTGCGCGCGAAACAAAGCCAAATCTGAGGTTGAGGTTCGGCTGGCTAGCCCGGGCGGCTCCAAAGTAAACGCATTTATCCCACCCCGTGTTGTTGATTCGCTCACGCGCATCCGCCACGTTAGTGAGGTTAGATCGGCCTATTGGCTGCCCCTCCCTTCTTTGATACTTTTGTAAATCTATGGCCGACATTTCGGTCAGCAGCGGACTCGCAAACGCCAGCCTCTTCGAACGGCTCTTCGAATCTTCCCCGGACGGGATTGTGCTTACCGACCGAGAAGGCCGAATCGTGCGCGTCAACGGCCAGGCCGAAAGCATGTTCGGCTACCGGCGGGAAGAGCTGCTGGGCCAGCCCGTGGAACTCCTGGCGCCGGAGCGCTTCAGGTCCGCGCACACTTCGCATCGCGAGCATTATCATGCAGAGCCTCGCATGCGGCCCATGGGCGCGGGGCTCGCGCTCTACGGCAGGCGCAAGGACGGCACGGAGTTCCCGGTCGACATCATGCTGAGCCCGCTCGAGACGGGCGAGGGCATGCTCGTGCTCGGTGTGATTCGCGACGTTACCGAGCGCAAGCGCGCCGAGGAGGCCTTGCGCGAGAGCGAGGAGCGCCTCCGGCTGCTGGTTGAGGGCGTGAAGGATTGCGCGATCTTCATGCTCGATGCGGAGGGGCGGGTGGCGAGCTGGAACCCGGGAGCCGAGCGCATCAAAGGCTACAGCGCCGCAGAAATCATCGGGCAGCACTTCTCGCGCTTTTACACGCCGGAGGACGTGAAGCGCGGCAAGCCTGCTGAAGAACTCAAGATCGCCGCCGCCGAAGGACGCTTTGAAGAGGAGGGCTGGCGCGTGCGCAAAGACGGCTCGCGCTTCTGGGCCAACGTGATCGTCGCGCCGCTACGGGACGGCTCCGGACGCCTGCGCGGCTTTGCCAAGGTGACGCGCGACTTCACGGAGCGGAAGCGGGCGCAGGAAGCTGTGCTGCTCGAAGTTACGAGCGCCCTGGTCGCTCAGCTCGATATCCGGGAGCTGCTGGCGGCGATTTCCGCCGGCATCCGGCAGGTCGTCACTCACGACTATGCCGCCCTGGCCCTGTACGACGCCGAAAGCAAGAAGCTGCGGCTGCAGCCTCTCACCGCGCCTCACGAAAGCAGCTCCGACCTGAAAGAGGCTTTGCTTCCCCTCGAAGGCTCGCCCGCCGGCTGGGTGTTTACGCGGCGGGAGCCCCTGGTGCTGACGGAGATGACCGACCCACGTTTTGCCTCGGAGACGATGCAGTCCTGGATCGAGTTAGGCGTGAAGTCGGGCTGCTGGGTCCCGCTCATCAGCCGGGGGCGGCCTCTGGGCGCCCTGTGCGCTTGCAGCCGGCTCGAAGACGCCTTCGCGCCCGCCGACCTGCAGATGCTCAGCCACGTGGCCAACCAGGTGGCGGTGGCGGTCGACAACGCCCTGGCCTACCGCAACATCCTTCAACTCACTGACCGGCTGAAAGAAGAGAAGCTGTACCTCGAAGACGAGCTCCGCACCGAATACAATTTCGGTCAAATCGTCGGCGAGAGCACGCCCCTGCGGCGCATTCTCAAGCAGGTGGAAACTGTGGCCCCTACCGACGCCACGGCGCTGATTCTGGGAGAGACCGGCACCGGCAAGGAGCTGATCGCGCGCGCCATCCACAACCTGAGCCCGCGGCGCGAGCACACCTTCGTCAAGCTGAGCTGCGCGGCGATTCCGAGTGGCCTGCTCGAAAGCGAGCTCTTCGGGCACGAGAGGGGCGCCTTCACGGGGGCGATCGCGCAGAAAATCGGGCGCCTCGAGCTGGCGCACGAGGGGACGCTGTTCCTTGACGAAATCGGTGACATTCCCCTTGAGATTCAACCCAAGCTCCTCCGCGCCCTCCAGGAGAAGGAATTCGAAAGATTGGGGAGCAACCGCACCATTCCGGTGGATGCGCGTCTGGTGGCCGCAACCAACCGTGACCTGGAGAAGATGGTCAAAGACGGCCAGTTTCGCAGCGACCTTTACTACCGGCTCAAGGTCTTCCCCATCCTTGTGCCACCGCTGCGCGAGCGACCTGAGGACATCCCTGCCCTGGTCCATCACTTCGTCGCCAAGCACTCGAAGCGCATGAACAAACAGATCGAGTCGGTCCCGCCCGCTGCGCTCCAGGCGCTCAGGCGGTATCCCTGGCCCGGCAACATTCGAGAGCTCGAGAACCTCCTGGAACGCGCGGTGATCCTCACGCCGGGGTCCGCGCTGCAGATTCCTGCGGCGGAACTGAAAGCCCCCGCTGAAACGGACCTTCGTCCGACCGCTACCCTCGAGGAGGCCGAGCGCGAACACATTCTGCGGGCGCTGCGAGAAACCCAGGGCGTCATTGGCGGTCCGAACGGCGCTGCGGCGCGCCTAGGCCTGTTGCGTACCACCCTTCACGCCAAGATGCGGAAGTTGGGCATTTCCCGCAAGGACTTGTGACACTATTTTGGCAGGTGTCAAAATATTGTCACCGAGAGACCAGAGAACCGCGTTCACCACCACCTGCCAGTTGCAAGATAACCCAAACACCTACAAGCACTTGATTGTCGTGTGACGATCTGTGGGGTTTGTGGCAGGCGAGCTGCATACAATTCAACCGAGGCCCTGAGCAGCACAGTTCTCTAGGAGCCTACAAAGGCTGCTTTCGGAAGAGGAAAAGGAGCTGGGGATGGTCGAATCGAAGAAGGAAACTTTCGCACTGGTCATTGAGAACCGCAACACCACCGTTCGGGGGCTGAGCTTCGCGCTGGAGAGTCACGGCATTCGCACGCGCCGAGCGCGGAGCCTTCGCGAGGCAGAGGAGATCATGAAGAAGAGTGAGCCTCCCCGGCTGGTCTTCACCGACGCCCTACTAGCGGACGGCACGTGGCTGGATGTGGTGCGGCTGGCGAACCGGCGCGCTCGCACCGCCAAGGTCGTCGTGGTATCGCCCACGGCCGATACGCGTCTCTATCTCGAAGCGCTTGAGGGCGGGGCTTTTGACTGTGTCGCGCCCCCTTTTGCCGGGGTTGATCTTCCACACGTCGTCTCGTGCGCCCTGAGGCCTGAGAGCCGCAGACCGCAGCCGGCAGGACGCGCAATGTATGCATCGTCGTAAAGGAAGCCACCATGTTGAGAATCACCTGGAACAGCAACGAACGACAGATGACGCTCAAGCTTGAGGGCGAACTCGCCGGGCCGTGGGTCGACGAAACCGAGCGTGCCTGGTCGGACTTGGGTGGCACGACTCTAGGTAAGCAGGTCATGGTTGATCTTGAGGACGTCTCCTTCATTGACGCGGAGGGCAGGAAGCTCCTGGCCCGGATGCTGGACCAGGGAGCTGACCTTCAGAGCAGCCATTTGATGACGAAATACATTATTGGCCAGCTCAAGCAAGCGGAGCGGAAGCTCCGGAAAGGTGATGAACACCATGCATTCGCCATACGGATTTGAGCCTGTCGAGAAGTGTCACACCTGCCCGCTGCGGGGAGCCGGCTTCTTCTGTGATCTTTCGCCTGCGGCGCTGAAAGCGCTTCAAGCCGTCAAGTACACGACCACCTATCCGCATGGCGCCGTGCTCTTCGTCGAGGAGGAGGATCCCAAGGGCGTTTTCGTTCTGTGCCGGGGACGCGTCAAACTGTCGATCACTTCGAGCGAGGGCAAGGCGCTCATTACCAGGATTGCCGCGCCGGGAGAAGTGCTGGGCTTGAATGCTGCGGTTTCTGGCAAGCCTTACGAGCTGACAGCCGAGACGCTAGAACCCTGCCAGGTCAATTTCGTGCGGCGCGAGGATTTCCTGCGTTTCCTGGGTCAGCATGGCGAAGCCTCCCTGCGTGCCGCCCAGCAGTTGAGCAGCCGCTACCGCGCCGCCTGCGAACAGATCCGGTCCCTGGGGATGTCCCACTCTGCCGCGGCGCGCCTGGCCCGGTTCCTGCTCGACGGAGCAGCCAAAGGGCGCGACGCCAAGGAAGCCGCGCGCGTCCGAATGACCCTGACCCACGAGCAGATCGGCCAGATGATCGGGACCTCGCGCGAAACCGTTACGCGGACCCTGGGCGAGTTCAAGGACCAGCGCCTCATCACGCGGAGCGGTTCCACCGTGGTGATCCAGGACCGCACCGCCCTCGAAACCCTGGTCGGCGTCTGAGTTCGTTCGCGAAGCCTAACCCAAGAGAGCCTTGTCTCACCGGCAACGTCGAGCGTGAATCGCCGGTGGGACAACGCCCGCCTACTCAAAGCCTGTCAATCTAACCCCACCCCGTCGGCACGCCTCAGCACATCCGCCCGGTGATGCGGTGTCACAACCAAGGGTGATCTGCATCACTGAGATCATGAGGGTGATTCAAGTAGGCTGAGTCCGGAGAGGGGGACCACATCGAAAACGGCCGACTAAGCAATTCGGCAGCGAGGGCAGCATATGCCCCGGTCCCCATTCCAGATCGGAATGTTGAGAAGACGAGAGAACAGACAAGACATCCGCGAGGCGTACGACTATGCACAAACTGACTGAACTACCCAGCCATCACATCAACCTGGACGA
>QHZK01000192.1 GCA_003224635.1 Acidobacteriota bacterium
GTCTATCGATTTCGCCGCGCCGACGTCGCCCTTTACCAGGGGCTGCGCGAGGCGCTCCGGGAGAGGGGCGTGGGCGTCGTCCCGTTGACCAAGAGCTTCCGCGCCGTGCGACCGCTGCAGGAGTTCGTCAACGCCACCTTCGCTCCCGAGATGACGGGAAACATCGCGACCGGCCAGTCCGATTATGTTCCGCTCGAAGAGTACTCCAAGGCGCGCGCCGGCCAGCCCTGCCTGATCGCGCTGCCGGCGCCTTCCCCCTACGGACCGTTTGGTGGGGTGACGAAGGGGGCTGTCGAGCAATGCCTGCCCGATACGGTGGCGGCTTTCGTCGGCTGGCTGCTCGACCAGAAAAAGCACAACTGGAAGGTCCGCGACCCCGAAGACCCCGGGCGCTGGATTCCCATCCGACCCCACCATATTTGCATTCTCTTCCGGCGGTTCGTTTCCTGGAAGTGGCAGGGCGGTCGGACCGACGTCACCAGGGAATATCTGCGCGCCCTCGAAGCCCGCGACATACCGCATCTTCTGGTGGGCGCGAGGTCGTTCCACCAGCGGGAAGAGGTGGAAACGCTGCGCGCGGCGCTCACCGCCGTCGAATGGCCCGACGACGAGCTGGCGGTCTTCGCCGCGCTAAAGGGTTCTCTCTTTGCGGTCCCCGACAGCGTCCTGCTGCGCTTCCGGAAGGGAATTGGGAGCTTGCATCCTTTTCGTCCTCGTCCGGACAAGCTGGACGAGGATTTCAAACCCGTAGTGCAGGCTCTCGATCTGCTTCGAGAACTCCACAGCCGTCGCAACTGGCGGCCCATCGTTGAGACGGTCAGCGCGCTGGTGGAGGGTCCTCGTGCGCACGCTGGATTCGCCCTGCGGCCGGCCGGCAACCAGGTGCTGGCAAACGTCTATCGAATTTGCGACCTGGCGCGGAGCTTCGAGGTGAGCGGCGGCATCTCTTTCCGCAGTTTCGTCGAGGAGCTGGCGGTGCAGGCGGAACGAGACGAATCCGGGGAGGCGCCGGTGCTCGAAGAAGGCGCCGAGGGCGTCCGCGTCATGACCGTGCACGGCGCCAAGGGGCTGGAGTTTCCCGTCGTGATCCTCGCCGACATCACCTGTCACCTGGCTTCGCGTGAGCCTGACCTCTACGTTGACGCGCAGCAGGGTCTGTGCGCGATGAACCTGGTCGGCTGCGCGCCGTGGGAGCTGCTGGAGCACCAGGAAGAGGAGAGGGCAAGGGACAGGGCGGAAGGCGTTCGCGTCGCCTATGTGGCGGCGACTCGGGCCCGCGACTTGCTGGTGGTTCCGGCGGTCGAAGATCAGGCGAGCTGGGAAGACATCTTTCGGACCTGGGGAGAGGGCTGGTTGGCGCCGCTGCACAAGGCGATCTACCCCCCGTCGGACCGACGCCGCCACCCGCAGTCCGCCCAGGGTTGTCCGAAGTTTGGCGAAAGCACCGTGCTCTCCGATGACGATAGATTGCTCGAGTCCTCGATCAAGCCGGGGCTCCATCGGCCCGAACAGGGACCCCACGGCGTGGTCTGGTGGGACCCTCGAACGCTGCAGCCGCCCGAGGCCGAAGGGAATTTTGGGCTTCGGCAGGCGGAGATCCTCCAAGAAAATGGCGAAGCCTCCAGCGAGAGCCTTCGGCGATATAACGAGTGGAAGGCGCGACGCGACGCGACGCTCAAGACCGGCCAGCGACTCGAGTTCGAGGTCTTTACAGTTACCGAGGCAACGGAGGCGCCCGCTCATCTCCAGGCGCAAATTGATGTGGATATATTGGAGAAACGCGCCGATCGGCCCCAGGGTCCGCGATTCGGGACCTTGGTGCACACGATCTTGCGCGATGTTGACCTGGGTGCCGCGTCTTCAGCGGATGGCGACCGGACTGCGAGGGGCGAGCGGACTGAAAAAAACGGGCGCGAGGAGGTCGCGCGCCTGGCAAAGGTCCACGGACGCGTCCTGGGCGCGCTGCCTGACGAAGTTGAGGCCGCCGTCGAAGCGGTTTCTGCCGCGCTCGAGCACGCGCTGCTCCGGCGCGCCCGCGCGGCCACGCGCTGCCATCGCGAGCTGCCCATTATGGTGAAAACCGACGGAGGGAGGCTTCTCGAAGGGAACATCGACCTGGCGTTCCTCGAAGACGGCGCCTGGACGGTGGTCGATTTCAAGAGCGACGCCGACCATCCCTCACGAGAGCCGCAGTACCGGCGGCAGCTCGAGTGGTACGTCTTCGCGCTCTCGCGGATCACCGGGCTCCCCGCCCGCGGCTGGCTGCTGGGCGTTTGAAAGGCCTTTGGCAGTCGGTGGGTTCTCGAATCGAGGCAGAACGTCATACTCAGTCCCGCATGCGACTTGCGTGGAGCTTTCCCCTCACCCCATCCTGCAACCGCCTTACCGGCACAGGCCGGTCGTGCCAATCCTGCAAGACTTGCAGCTTCAAGGATCCACCCCGTGCACTCGCGTAGCCAGGCGTGAGACTCCTCAAGCTCGCGGCCCGCGTTGATCGGCGACAGCCTCAAGGTCCTTCCGATGTTCGGCATCTTGAGCGCCCACTCCACCTGAAGTACTCGCTCCAGGGTTCTCGTCAGGTGCGGGCGCGAGTGGCCCCTTTTCGACTGGGTTTCCGCTTTATCTTATGAAGGGCGATAGACCGGTGGCTGCGGCACAAAAGAGGCTGCGTCTGCCAATGGCTCTTCAAGGGGGCCTAGTTGTTGGCACGAGCGATACGCGGAGGGATCGGCCTCGCAGGCATTGGTTGTCTCTTCCTTGCTGCGGCGGGCCCCGCGCTTTATTACGCTGTCGATACGTCAAGACGAGGCTGCTGCAAGCTGAAGAAATTGACTGACGCGCCGCCCTCAGAGGCAGCGACGAATCCGGACAAGGTTGCATGGGAAATCTTCACCCAGATCAACCAAAGGGCAGAAGGCGCAAACTGTCTCGACCTTGACCTGCCTTCCGACGGCAGAACGGCCGGACTCCCGGTCAACCAAACGTCCCGTGAGGTATGTTGGCAGCGTTGGGCCGATGCCGGCGCCCAGGGGGTGTATGCCGACCCAGATCGCGAACCGGAGTGGCCGACGAGTCAGCGTGAAATGACGGAGCTTCGTCCGTCGAAAGAGAACCTAGAGCTGGCACGCGCCAGAGTGAGTCCTATCTCTCTCGACTCCGCTGGCGTCCCCTCCCCATCGGGTGAAATCTTCGGACTGGAAGCAGACGTGGAAGTGGAATCGCGAATGAACCGCGCGACCTTGGATTACATCCGATGCCAAGGATTGTGGAATAAGGACGGGCAAGTGGCAGCTCTCGGGGAGATCAACGCGAGACGCAGGGAAGAGATCCAATTCCCTTACGGCGCAACCGAGGTGAAGGCCGGCTGGAGAAAGCTGTGTGACGGAGACGGGCGCAATTGTCAGGCTAAAGAAGCTTACTATTGGCGACTCCAGCGCTCCCAGGACAGCTCTCGACAGGAGGTCTGGGGCCTGGTGGCCCTGCACGTCATGAGCAAGGTTTTGCCGAACTGGCTCTGGGCGACCTGGGAGCACAAGGATAATCCAGAGATCTACAAGGTGAGGAGGTACCGGCACGACGTCTTTGGTTATGCGAACGGCGACGGGCCCTCGATGAGTCTCCGTGAATTGTTCGGGAAAACCGGCTTCGGCGTCGGCTCGGCGTGGTGGAACTACCGCCTGATTGGAACCCAGGTCAACACCGTAAGGTCAACCGGCGAAGCGACGTACTTGGGCAACTCCATACTCGAGCAACCCGTGATCGACAGTTCCTCGTGCATGACCTGTCACACTCGGGTCGCCGTGAACGGCAAAGGCGTCTACCTCCCGATAAATCGCCGCTCCTCGCCGGGGAATTCCGCCGGAGAGAGCTACAACGGCTCGCCTGATCCGCTTTGGTTTTTGGACCAGTCCTCGACGACCTCATTTCGCTTCGCGTGGCTTCCGCTGGACTATGTGACCTCGTTGAGGAACGCCAAATGGAAGAGTGGCGCTCGGAATTGATGGCGAGATTGTGTGTGCCCTAAAGCGGCACGCACGCGCATTGTTCAAAGAGGTGAACCTTCACAGTCAGAAAAGGAGGGTCAAATGAAGAAGATCGAAAAGCCCGAAGATGTTGTTGTAGTTTCCCGCAGGGAATTGATGCGACTCAGCTCCTTAGCCGCCGCCGGGTCCGTTGTGTTCGGCGCGCTCGAGCTGGGCAAGACCGAGCGCGGATATTCACTGGGTCGCGGTGCGGCTGCCGATCCTGGCGACTCCGATGCGGTCTTCGGCGGCGCAGAAACAGCCGCGACCACCGGGTGGGAGATTATCGCGGCCTGGCTTGCGCTCACCACACGCTCCGACAAGTTGACCGGCTGCTTGCTTTACCGGGGGCGGAACGGCGAGTGCTCGAAGGTAGCCACTGAAGACCTGAACCTGAATGATGCTGGCTGGCGGCAGGCCCGCGACTTTTTGCTCGCCAGTGGCGACAACGTCAGGGACCAACTGGCTAAAGCTAACGAAATGTGGTGGAAACTGGCAAAAGCGTACAACGGCTCGTATGCGCCGCCTTCTTGCCCGGAAACAAGCCAGATACGCGATCTGGCCCGAGGGTTGTCCCGGCCGTAGTTAGGGGTTGGGCGAACTTCTACATGGTCTCTAACAGGACGGTGCGCCGACTCTCTCGCAGGAAGGGGACGAACGACAAGTGCAGGACTACAGCTTGGGCACGTCAGGGTCAGCATGTTCGCGCAGTTTCCTGTAGTGGGCCGCCGCTTCTGTGGCCTCGGGCTTACCGAGCTTCAGGCTGAGCGAGGCGTACTGGTAGAGCGTGTCGGCCCAGAATCCCGGGGGATGGCTCTCCGCTTGACACCAGACCTGACCCTGCGTTTCGACGGCCTTCTTGTAGATCGTCCAAGCCTCTTCAAGACGGTCGAGCGCGATGAGTGCTCGGGCAAGATAGTTTCGGTCTTCGGGGGGCGGCGCTTGCTTGTCGGCCTTCTCGAACTCCTCGAGCGCATTCTGCGCCCGCCCTTCGGCAAGAAGAATTTCACCTTGCAGCCGGTGGCGCACCTCCTCCGATATCGGAGGATAGTTGCCTGGGTCGCGAGACTTAAGAACCCGTCGCGCGTCCGCCAGATAACCTGCACGGGCCACCAACGAGCCGACGTCTCGAGAGCGGCCGAGGCTTTCGTCCAGTTCGAGGGCCCTCAAGCAGGCAGTTCGGCAGGCGGCGTGGTCTCCCTTGGCGAGGTAGAGATAGGCCAGCGCTGTTAACTTGCCTGCACGGTCAACGTCTCGTCCGCTCGCAACGTCCGCCGCCATGGATTGATTCATCAGCCGGATGGCTTCTTCGCGTCTTCCCAATTCAGCGAGCACGTTGGCCTCCATCTGGTAACTCCGACTGCGGTAATACGGGTTGCTGGCGGTTCGAAGGGTTCGAAATGCGGTGATCGCCTTGTCGTACTCATCTTGCATAAAGAGCGAGGCACCCGCGAAGTAGTCTGCCTGCTCCGCGTAGCCGAGTCGGCGCAGGTTTCCGATAGCCTTTGCAGACTCGTCGAAGCGTCGAAGAACCAAGTTGAACCGAGCCAGATTCTCGAGAGGAAACAGCGAATTCGGATTCTTCTGTCGGGCCTCGTCGAGGGCCCGGATGGCCTCTTCGGGTCGACCGAGTAGCAGGAGCGGACGCGCATGGTAGAATGGGCCAAGGTAGTCATTGGGGTAAAAGCTTTCATACGCCTGAAAGGCAGCCAGGGCAGCCTTCATGTCGTTACGGTCCATCGCATAGACGCCGCGAATGCGCAATTCTTCTCTCTTGGTCAACCTCCTGGAACCGGCGATAGCCAGGGCCTTTTCCCAGTTGGCGTAACCGTCGCGGTAGTTACCCATCTGATCGTAGGTGTTCCCCAGGTGCATGTAGGCCATTGCGAAATTAGGATCTTTTGCGACCGCTTGATTCAACACGCTGATCGATTCGGGCAGCCGGTTCGAGGCCTTCAGCTTCTCCGATTGCATGAACAGTTGCAGCGCTTCCCAGGAAGGTGTAGTGATGTCCTCCGGCGGGCGGTCGGCCTCGGCGATGTTGTGCTGGGGTTCACCCGCCTCCCTGCGGATCCAGCGCGTGGCGTCCTGGACCGCGTCGAACAGCGCCTGTTTGCTGGTGGCATTGAACGTTCTCCGCCAGT
>QHZK01000193.1 GCA_003224635.1 Acidobacteriota bacterium
GTGAGGGGGTATTCGGAGCAAATTCTCAGCGCCGCCAGGGGGATCGTCGCTGCGGACTGCCCTTGGCTGCCCAAGGACCTGGTGGATTTCGCGCAGGATGTGGTGGCAGGGAGACCGCACACGATCAACCTATCAGAGTGGCTCTCCGTTCTGCCTGAAGTCGAGACCCTAAGCGACGATGAGCGCGCGCGAGCCCAGAAAGTGGTCGGGGCGTTGCGTGAGCTTCGAAGCGTATTCCAGGACGTGTTTGCCACAGCCCGCAAGCAGCTCAAAGCGGAGGCTGCCCTGTGGGCTAAGCGCGGTGACCCGGGGCTATTGCAGTGAGCGGCGCGCTGGCAGCGCAGGCTTGCCTTCGAAGTCTGCGGCTTTTGCAAAATGGAAGAGGGGCATGTTCAAGAGAAGAGGATAAGCCATGGCAACCAAAGCGCATTTGACGGTGGAAGATTTCGTACGGCTTCCGGAGTCGGTCGGTGGCCGTGACGTGCGCTACGAGCTCGTGGAAGGAGAGTTGGTTGAAATTGCCCCCGAGATGCTCCTGCACAATCTTGTGCGGGACAAGGTGCTCGTGGCTTTGCTGGAATACGTCGACCGCAGAAGACGCGGCACGGTGATTGGAATGCAGCATTTTCATCTCTCGGGCGACACAGTGCGCAGACCGGATGTGAGCTTCGTGCAGGCTGGGCGTGAATTGCCGCTCGATAAGCTCCCCGAGGGCGCGCCCGACTTGGCGGTGGAAGTGGTTTCGCCCACCAACACGCCCCGCGAAATCGATCAGCGCATCAGCGACTACTTCGCCGCCGGATGCCAGCGGGTGTGGGTGGCCTACCCCGAGGATCGCGAGGTCTACATTCACGGGCTCGCGGGAGTGACGCGCCGGTGTGCTGACGAATTGCTGGAAGACGCTGCTGCTGCCGGGGTTCTCGGTGAAGGTGTCGAGTTTGTTTGAGTAGCCCCGGTCGTGCTGTTACGAGTTTCGAATTTCGATTTTCGAGTTTCCAAGTGGAGTGTCGAATGTTTCTTGAGATCAAGAATCTGCATGCCGGAGTTGGAAAGAACGAAATCCTGCGCGGCGTGGACCTTCGGGTGAACAAGGGCGAGGTCCACGCCATCATGGGTCCGAACGGCTCGGGCAAGTCGACGCTGGCCCAGGTGCTCGCCGGGCGCGACGTTTACCTGGTGACCGAAGGCGAGGTCAAGTACAAGGGCAAGGACCTGCTGGCCATGGCGCCCGAGGACCGCGCGCGCGAGGGCATCTTTCTGGCGTTCCAATATCCAGTCGAGATCCCCGGCGTCAGTAACCTGTACTTCCTGCGCTCGGCCCTGAACACCATTCGCAGGAGCCGGGGGCTCGAAGAAGTGGACGCCATGGACTTCCTGGCGATGGTGCGCGACAAGATCAAGCTGCTCGAAATGGACGAGAGCCTGATGAACCGTCCGGTGAACGAAGGCTTCTCGGGCGGCGAGAAGAAGCGCAACGAGATTTTCCAGATGGCGGTGCTCGAGCCGAAGCTCGCCATCATGGATGAGACCGACTCGGGCCTGGACATCGACGCGCTCCGGATTGTCGCGAACGGCGTCAACGCGCTCCGCAGCCCCGAGCGCGGCATCATCGTCGTCACGCACTACCAGCGGCTGCTCAACTACATCGTTCCTGATTACGTGCACGTGCTGTCGGGCGGCCGCATCGTCAAGTCGGGCGGCAAGGAGCTGGCTCTCGAGCTCGAAGAGAAGGGCTACGTCTGGCTGGAGGAATCGACTGTCGGCGCCGGGGCGTAGTCGGGGGCCAGGAACCAGGGGTCGGGGCTTGGTAGTTGTAGCGCAAACCTTGCTTTGTGAAGGTCTGCGGCGTGTAACTAAAGAACAAGTGAGAACGCAGGCCATGAAACAAGGGAACGACGAATGATTGCAGTCAAACCAGAGCCGGACGTTCACTTCGCGAATTTCGCCTCACTTCAGAAGAGGTTGGCCGGGAGCGACCCCTCGTGGCTCCGGGCGATTCGCAAGGCGGCCATCGACCGTTTTGGCGAGGTGGGGTTTCCCACGACGAAGAACGAGGAGTGGAAGTACACCAGCGTGGCGCCGATTGCCCGAACGGCGTTCGAGCCTGCGCCGACCGACCTGGTGTACGGCTACAACCGTTCGGCCCCGAGCGCGAATTCAGCGGCAGCCCGATTGGTATTCGTTAACGGCCGGTACTTCAAGGAACTGTCCTCAACCGGCGCGCTGCCTTCAGGCGTCAGGGTGACAAGCCTTGCGGCGGTCCTCGCCGGGAGCGGGTCCGCGGCCGCGTTGCTCGAGCGGCACCTTGCCCGCTACGCGAAGTTCGACGACCATGCCTTCGTCGCGCTGAACACGGCGTTCATCGAGGACGGAGCTTTCATCGAGATCCCCAAGGACGCCGTCCTGGAGAAGCCGATTTACCTGAGCTTCGTTTCGGCGCCCAAGAACGGCCACCCTGCTGTCTCCCATCCGAGAAACCTGATCCTGGTCGGACAGGGCGCGCAAGCGAGTTTCGTCGAAGTCCATCTCGGCGCGGATACCCCGCCCGAGGCTTCGAATTTGCAATTCGGCGGCGTCTATTTCACCAACGCTGTCACCGAAGTGGTCGCAGGCGAGAACGCCAAGGTAGAATACGCCAGAATCGAGCAGGAAAGCGCGCAGGCGTTCCACGTCGCGACCTTGCAGTTCCAGCAAGGGCGATCGTCTATCGTCCACTCGACTTCGATCCAGTTTGGCGGAGCGCTCGTTCGTGAAGAGGTCAAGGCAGTGCTCGGCGGCGAAGGCGCCGAGAGCACGCTCAACGGCCTCTACGTCATCGGCGGCCGCCAGCACGTGGACAATCACACCACGATCGACCACGCCAAGCCCCACTGCGGCAGCCGCGAGCTTTACAAGGGCGTGCTCGACGGCGCTTCCACCGGGGTCTTCAACGGCAAGATCATCGTGCGCAAGGACGCGCAGAAGACCGACTCCAAGCAGAGCAATAAGAACCTCCTGCTTTCGGAGAACGCGGTGATCAACACTAAGCCGCAGCTCGAGATTTACGCCGACGACGTCAAATGCACACACGGGGCGACGATCGGGCAGATCGATGCGGATGCGCTGTTCTACCTGCGATCGCGCGGCATCGGCGTCAATGAAGCCCGCGCCTTGCTCACCCAGGCCTTCGCGAGCGACGTGATCGACAAGATCAAGTTCGGACCTCTGCGCGAACACCTGAAGGCCGTGTTGCGCGCGCGCCTGGCGGAAGGACAGAAGTCAGGAGTCGGGAGTCAGGGGCCGGAAGCAATACAGGGGCGCGTGTCGAGGCTGGAAGAGCCCTGAACTTCGTCTTAGAGCGGGTCTTGGGGTGAGGCGCACACAAGAGGGAAGGCGAGTCCATGACAGATCAGGAGACGGTTGTATTGTGGCAATATCCCGGACGGAATGGAGAGAGGCGATGAAGGCAGGGGCTGCTGAAGCTTTGAGCGCAGGCGAGCACCAAGGGGCGGAGCGTGCGCTCGACGTCGAGCGAGTGCGAGAAGACTTTCCGATTCTGAAGCAGAAGGTCCACGGCAAGCCGCTGGTGTACCTTGACAATGCGGCCACCAGCCAGAAGCCCGTCACGGTGATCGAGGCTGAGGAGCGCTTCTACCGCGAATACAATTCCAACATCCATCGCGGCGTCCACCAGTTGAGCGAGCGCGCCACCAAGGCCTACGAGGACGCGCGCGTCAAGATTCAGCATTTTCTGAACGCCGGCGAGGCCCGCGAGATCGTATTCGTGCGCGGGACGACGGAGGCCATCAACCTGGTGGCGGCGGCCTACGGCAGGAAAAACGTGCAAGCGGGCGACGAGATTCTGATCACCGCGATGGAGCACCACTCGAACATCGTCCCCTGGCAGATTCTGTGCGAAGAAAAGGGCGCTCGGCTGCGCGTGGCGCCGGTCAACGACCGCGGCGAGATGATTTTCGAGGAGTTCGAGAAGCTGCTGAACTCGCGGACCAGACTGGTTTCTGTCACTCATGTCTCCAACGTGCTCGGCACCATCAATCCGGTGCGCGAGATCGTCGAGGCGGCGCACCGCATGAACGTTCCGGTGCTCGTCGACGGCGCTCAGGCGGCACCGCACCTCAAGGTCGACGTCCGGGAGCTCGATTGCGACCTTTACGCCATGTCCAGTCACAAGATTTTTGGCCCCACCGGCATCGGCGTGCTCTACGGCAAAGCCAGGCTGCTTGAAGCCATGCCGCCGTACCAGGGAGGCGGCGACATGATCAGCTCTGTCTCCTTCGAGAAGACGATTTACAACGTCATTCCCTACAAGTTCGAGGCGGGAACGCCCAACATCGCCGCAACCATCGGGCTGGGCGCGGCCATCGACTATATCAACCAGCTTGGGCTTGACAACGTGGCCGCCTACGAGCACGAGCTGCTCGAGTACGCGACGGAGGCGTTGTCGGGCATTCCGGGCGTCCGCATGGTCGGCACGGCCCGGCAGAAGGCGAGCGTGATCTCGTTCGTGCTCGACGGCATCCACGCGCACGATGTGGGCACGGTGCTCGACCAGGAGGGCATTGCTGTCCGCACCGGCCATCACTGCGCCCAGCCCCTGATGGAGCGATTCCAAGTGCCGGCCACCGCGCGGGCCTCGCTGGCCTTCTATAATACGAAGGAGGAGGTCGACCGGCTGGTGGCGGGCATCGAAAAGGTGAAACATATTTTCGGGTAAGCGCGGTTTGGAATACACTGCCGACCGCGTACATTCGGCGCCGCAATGGAGCAATAAGCAAACGGAAGGGAAGTGAGACGATATGATCCAGGTAAGCCCGCTCGCGATAGAAAAGATTCGCGTGTTGCTTCAGAAGAATAACGTCAGCGGGGGCCTGCGGCTCGGCGTGGTGGGCGGAGGCTGTTCGGGTCTGACGTACAAGTTCAAGCTCGAATCGGAGCCTCGGTCGACCGACCGCGTATTCGAGTTCGATGGCGTAAAGCTTTTTGTCGACCCCAAGAGCTACGAGCACTTGGCGGGGATGACTCTGGACTACCACCAGTCGCTCATGGAAAGCGGCTTCGTATTCAAGAACCCGAACGCTCAGCACAGTTGCAGTTGCGGAAAATCGTTCGGGTGACGAGAGCAGGAGTCAGGGGGGAAGTTAGGAGCCAGCATGGGACCGCTCGCCTTCGGTGGTTATTCCGGCTTCTGACTTCTGGCTCCCGACTTCTCAATGAGGATGTGATGTCGGACCTCGAAGCGCTCTATCAAGACGTCATTCTCGACCACTGCAAGAGGCCGCGCAACTTCCGCGCCATCGAAGGAGCGGACCAGACGCAGGGGTACAACCCTCTTTGCGGCGACAAAGTTACGATCTACGTGAAGATGGACGGCGATCGGATCGGCGACATCGGCTTTGAGGGCTCCGGCTGCGCGATCTCCACCGCCTCGGC
>QHZK01000194.1 GCA_003224635.1 Acidobacteriota bacterium
TTCCACCAGATTCTTCGCAATGAGCTGAATCCCTCCCGCGCGGTGGACGTCCACCGCAACGTACCGCCCTGCCGGCTTCAGGTCCGCAATCAGCGGCGTTCGTTTGCTGATCGCGTCAAAATCGTCGATGGTCAGCGGCACGCCAGCTTCGCGCGCCATGGCCAGCAGGTGTAGCACGGAGTTGGTCGAGCCGCCGGTGGCCGCGACGCTGGCGATGGCGTTTTCGAAGGCCTGGCGCGTGAGGATGTCCCTGGGACGCACGCCGCGCTTAAGCAGCTCCATCACCAGCTTGCCCGTCGAGTAGGCGACTTCGTCCTTTTGCGGGTCCATCGCGGGCACGCTGTTGAACCCCATCGGAGAAAGGCCGATGAACTCCATCACCGTGGACATGGTGTTAGCGGTGAACTGCCCGCCGCACGCGCCCGCCGCCGGGCAGGCAGCATTCTCGAGTTTCTTCAGGTCTTCGTCCGACATCAGGCCGGCGGCGTGAGCGCCGATGGCCTCGTATACGTCCCCGATGGTCACGTCGTGGTCCTGGAAATGCCCTGCGGCGATCGAGCCGCCGTAGAGCACGATCCCCGGCACGTTGAGCCGGATGAGCGCCATCGCCCCTGCCGGGATGGTCTTGTCGCAGCCGACGAGCGCCACGACTGCGTCAAACATGTGGCCGCGCCCCACGAGCTCGATCGAGTCGGCAATCACCTCGCGGCTGACGAGCGACGCCTTCATGCCTTCGGTCCCCATGGTCACGCCATCCGATATGGCGATGGTGTTGAACTCCATAGGCGTGCCGCCCGCCGCGCGTACGCCTTCCTTCATCTTCGCCGCCAGGCGCCGCAGATGGAAGTTGCAGGGCATGGTCTCGATCCACGTGTTGGCGATGCCGACGATAGGCCGCGCGAGGTCGTCGTCGGTGAATCCGATGGCCTTAAGCATTGAGCGCGCGCCCGAGCGCGTCGGACCTTCGAGGATCGTGCGACTGGGAAGTTTGGGTTCGGATGACATGATGGCCTCCTTCGTGACAAGACTTATCTCGGCATTCTGTCCTTTAAGACATTGAAGACCAGTTCGAGGGGCACAACCTCCGCCGTTCCAAACTCCTTCTTATATTGGACATAGTCGTCCTTGCACTCCAAAGCCTGAACGTTCGCCTCGCGTACGTAGAAACGATAGTGTATCGGAAAAAAGTGTAGCTGTTTAGCGAGTATTTCATCCCTCACACATGACTCGACGTTGTTCCGATGTTCAGACTTGAGTGTCTCAGCAAGTCCTGCCGCTTGCTGATCGAAATTCCGCCTGTCCGTTGTCTTAACCTGGACGATCAAAATTCGTTTTCCAGCAAAATCGAGAGCAAGGAAATCAGGCTTTGCTGCCCACGGTGTGCCAGCAGTTGACCGAGTCACTTTGATCTGGGGCAAAACCGGGAATCGCTCGACGACCGTGAGATAGTAATGCACAAGCTGCTCGTAAAAGTCCACTGTTCCTCCTCAAGCCAAGTACGACTCTGGGCCCGGAATTCCTTTTTTGCCATACGGTTATATCGTCTCGGGTGTCCGCAGTCAATGAATCAGTCCTAGGACCGCTTGTTTGTCCGGAACGGCCACGGTATACTTGATGACGTATGAAGGCGCTCGAGCTACTCGGTGACATCGACGCGCAGCACTGCCTCCGCGCCGAAGTGCCGGAAGGCGTGCCCACCGGTCCCGTCCGGCTGATCGTTCTGATAGCCGACGAAGGCGACGCGGGCGCGGATTGGGCCCATGGTATCGCAGCCGAGTGGTCGGATGAACTGAGTGATGCCAGGCAAGACATCTACACGCTTGACGACGGAAAACCGGTAGATGCGTCCGGGTGAAATCTACCTAGCCAAGTTCCCCTTCGGGGATGCTCCGGGAATGAAGTTGCGTCCGGTGTTAGCGCTCACCGGGCCCGTTGGCTCAGTTCCCGAAGTTTTGGTAGCATACATCTCATCCGTGATTCCGGTCCAGCTTCTGCCCTCTGATCTGCTTTTGGATCCTGCGTCCCCGGAATTCCGTTTGACCAACCTCAAGACAGCATCAGCGCTCCGCTTGCACAAATTGGCGACAATCCACTGCTCAATTCTGGCGCGCTACCTTGGTGTCGTTGGGCAGCGCACGGAAGGCGTCGTGGCCTCCAAGCTCAGAAGCCTTCTCAAGCTGTAATACTTCCGTTTTGTGCTGCGGAGTTGATGGAAGCATCGGCTAGCTTTTGCGGTTTGGCTTGGCGTAGAATCTTCAGCGAGGACGAAAGCCATGCCGGCTGAGACAATCACCATTCCTCTCGATCCTGAGGCCGCGAAAATTTACAAGGCAGCGCCCGCCGAGGACAAGAAGAAGATGCAAGCGCTTCTCAGCCTGTGGTTGCGGGACTTAGCCATCCGAGAACCCTCCACCTTGAGTGAGATCATGAACAATGTCAGCCGTAAGGCTCAGGCCCGGGGACTCACACCTGACCTTCTGGAGTCTCTTCTGAAGGGGGCGTAGGTTGCGCTTCGTCTTCGACACTACGGTCCTCGTTAGTAATCTCCATTCTTACCGAACTTCAGCCGTACCAATCTATGACGGCAAGATTAGGTAGCCGGGAGAATTCCCGCGTGTTGCGCGTGACCAGGGTAGCCCGGTGGGCGAGCGCCGTACCAGCAATCAGATTGTCCAGCGGGCCGATTGGGCGACCCCGCCGTTCCAGTTCCGCGCGCACCGTTGCGGCGGCTCGGGCAGCAGGGCGGTCGAACGGAAGCAGCGACACAACCGCGAGGAACGTATCGAACTGCCGCCGCCTTTTTGCCGGCTGGGCCGATTTCGCGATGCCAACCTCGATTTCATACAGCGACACCGCCGAGATCGCGACCTCGCCTGGCGGGGTGGCTAACATGCGCTCCGGCACCCTGCCCTGCCCCTTGAAGAAGTAGATGAGCGTGTTCGTATCGAGCAAGAACATAAGGGAAAACTGTACGGAGGGTCTGGGGCTGCCCACCTCGGCGACCCTGCTGTTCATAGGCGCCCGCGGGGGTGGTCCTTGCCGGTCACCGCTCGCAGGTCGCGGAGATCAGGAAAATCCGGCCACGCGCCCGCAAGCTCCCGTGCCTCTGCCGGCCAATCGGTACGCGTCCGGTTCTCGACCAGTTCGCCCACCCAGCGGCTCACCGAGACCCTAGCTTTCCGGGCGGCGGCCTTGAGGCGCCGCTCAGCGTCCGCGTCGAGATAGATTGTCACTTGAGCCATGCCTGCACCTCGAACTTATTTGCACACATATATTTACAATTATATTGGCTCTCGCTTCTTTTGGCAACACGACCAGTTGGCTGCCCTGCTGCTCGAACATTCGACTTTCCAACACGACAATCAAAGTCCTCCACGATTATTCTTTTGATTGCGACGTTGCGGCGAGTGATAGAATTCCGGCTTCCATGAGCGCAGAACCGTTCGATGTTTGCGTCATCGGCTCGGGACCCGCAGGCGGCGTGCTCTCGAAAGAACTGGCGGAGCGAGGCGCCAAAGTGGCCCTGGTGGAAGCGGGACGACAGATGTCCCCCGAAGACTTCCACTTCCATTCCTGGCCCTACGACTTCCCTAAGCGGCACAAACCTCCCGAAGCGTTTTACCCGCCCGAGGTCAAGTCAGCGATCCGCTACGAGGACTGCGACGACATCGCCGTCGACCGCATCCGGGCCGTGGGCGGACGCAGCATCCACTGGAATGCCGCCTGCTTCCGCTTCGCTCAGCGCGACTTCCGCGAGCGGAGCATGGAGGGCGTCGAGGAAGACTGGCCGATCAGTTATCAGGAGCTCGCGCCTTATTATTCGCACGTCGAGCGCATGATCGGCGTGTGCGGATCGCGCGAGAACCTGGATATTCTCCCCGACGGCGAGTTTCTGCCGCCCATCAAGTTTCGCTGCTCGGAAGAGATCGTTAAGCGCGCCTGCGGCAAGATGGGCATTCCGATGATTCCGACGCGCAAGGCCGTCCTGACCGTGCCTTACGACGGCCGCCCGCCCTGCCACTACTGCGGCCACTGCATGGAGGGCTGCGACGCGGGCGCGATCTTCACCGTCCCCAATTCGATGCTCCCCAAGGCGCAGCGCACCGGCAACTTCACCCTGCTGCCCAACCGCGTGGCGCGCGAGATTCTGACGGACAGCGAAGGGCGGGCGCGCGCGGTGTCGGTGATTGACACGACCACGCGCCGGGAAGAGGAAATCCGCGCCCGCGTGTTCGCCGTCGCGTGCGCCACGATCGAGTCCGCGCGGCTGCTGCTCAATTCGCGCTCGCCCCGCTTCCCGAATGGCCTCGCCAACTCGAGCGGCCTCGTCGGGCGCTATCTCACCGGGCACATCACGGGCGGGGTTGCCGGTTACCTCGACGAGCTCGCGGGCTCGAAGCCCGTCAACAACGACGGCGCTACCGACCACTCCTACATCCCGCGCTTCAACGCCAACGACAAGAAGCGCGGGTTCGCAGGTGGGTATCAATACCAGGTCCAGTTCTCCAGTTCCATGTTTCCCCACCAGGCGCAGATGCTGAGAGGCTTCGGGAAATCCTTCAAGGAGCGGGTGCGGTACTTGCAGCCGGGCTTCTTCATGATGGGAGGGTTCGGCAAGGCGCTCGCCCGCCGCGAGAACTACGCGACCGTGGACCCGAGTCACCCGGACGCCTACGGAATCCCCATCTCGGTCGTCCACTTCCGCTTCAGCGAGAACGACCTGGCCCTTTGGCGTGACATGACTGAGAAAGCCCGCGAAATCCTCCACGCGGCCAAGGCCGAGCTGATTACCGTCGACTCGGGTCCGAGCGGCTTCGCCAGCCACGAGACCGGGACCGCGCGCATGGGGAACGACCCGCGCTCTTCCGTCCTCAACGCGCACTGCCAGGCGCACGACGTCAAGAACCTGTTTGTGGTCGACGGGAGCTGCTTCACGACCTTCCCCGAAAAGAACCCCACGCTGACCATCATGGCGCTGGCCGTCCGCGCGGCAGAGTACATGGCGGGCGAGGTCAAGAAGGGGAACCTTTAATGCTTTCTTGACTGCGGATTGACGGTTGTGGTGGCATGGTCGGGTGCGGGATTTGTATCGCGGACCCCCTTGAACAGGAGGCTCGAATGAAAGGAGCGTCCACATTGCTTGTTGTGGTCGCAGCAGTCGCAGTCATAATCGACACGGCCAACGTCTGTTCAGAGACCGTTGCTGCGCAGCGGTCGAACGTGGGAGGCGTGAACGGCCGGGTCGGCGCCACGAAAAGTGGAGAAGTAGTGCCTCCGGAATCGGCCACTATTTATGTCTTGTATTCGAACCAAATGGAGAGCGCCCGGTTCTCGCACGGCAACGATAACGATACGGCGAGTGGGCAGTTTCACTACTACCTGAACAACCTGCTCGAAAAGAACAAAGAGCTGAAGAGCCTGCAGAAGAGGGTCCATCACAATCCGCAGCCCGGAGATGCGAACCAGATGGCAGCTTACTACCTACAGAGCGTTGATGAGGCGTTAACACGGGTTCGCAGTTGGTTGACGAAGCACCCTGACCGGAGCTGGCAACTGAAGACCATCGCGCCCGACGCGCAGGGCTTCTGGTCAGCCGAGGGCTTGCAACCCGGCGGATATTCAGTGGTGGTGCGGGGCAGGCTTCCTGGATACGACGCAGACTGGGAAGAGGAAGTGGACCTCGCCGCCGGGAGGACCATCTCCCTGCCTTTGACCCGACCGCGATTTTTCCGCCACGAATAGCCCTTCCGTTTCATCGCCAATTGATGATCTGCGATTGAATGGAGCCCGACGTGCCTGCAACTTGGCATGTCGACTATTGCGCAAGGGCGTTTGCCCGTTGAGAATCCAGGGAAAGGAAGGCGATGAGGACGGATTCTGAGGTGACCCTGAAGCCTTTTCCCTGCATCGTTGAAGCCTTCTCCTTGCATCCCACTTTCAGGCGAAGGGATACCGGTCGAACATGCGACGCTCCTTATTCATTACAACTTTCCTCGCGCTTTTAGAGGCGGGCCTCCTCGCGGCGCAAGCCCAGGACGTTATGAGCGCCGACCTCAAGCCTCAAACCGTCCAAGCCTTCTCCCGATACGTCAGCCTGACGGAAGCTCGCATCGAGAGGCAGGTTGCCGACCCTAGAAACTTTCTCTACGTGGATCAGCTTCCGGAATCGCGCCGGTCCCAAGTCCTGGCAGAACTCAAGCAAGGCAGGATTTTCATGGACCGCCTCGAGACGCGAGACGCCTTCGGCAGCGAACTCGAGGCGCCCGGCGGCCTCATTCACCACTGGGTGGGGGACGTGTTTATCCCTGGCGCGTCGCTCCAACAGGCGCTCGACTTGGTTGAGGATTACGACCACCATCAGGACGTGTACAAGCCCGAAGTGGTCCGCTCCCGGCTCGTCAGCCGCGAGAGAAACGACTTCAAGATTTTCTACCGGCTGGTGAAGCACAAGGTCATCACCGTGACGCTCGATACCGAGCACGACGTCCGCTATACGCGCGTGGACGACTCGCACTGGTACAGCCGCTCGGTCTCGACCCGGATCGCCGAGGTCGCGGACGCCGGCGAGCCCCGCGAGCGGGAGAAGCCGGTCGGCCACGACGGCGGGTTTCTCTGGCGGCTTAATTCTTACTGGCGATTTGTCGAGCGTGATGGAGGCGTTTACGTCGAGTGCGAGTCGATTTCGCTCACCCGCGATATCCCCACCGGCCTGGGCTGGATGATTGGACCGTTTGTGACCAGCATCCCTAAGGAGTCACTCGAGCGCACGCTAGTCTCGACCCGCTCCGCCGTGCTGGCGAAGATTGCCGTCGCGCGGACGCAGTAGCCCTTGCTGTAGCGGTGGCGTCGCCGCACTCGGAGTCCCCTCTAGCCCCAGCCGTCAGTTTCTTCTTGCAGACCTCTCCTCGCGTCAGGAGAGACTCTGCGTCCTCAGTGCCCCAGAACAGCCTTAACTCAGCGCGACCGTGGGCCGCAACCAGTGGGAGGTTCTCTGCGGCCTCCGCGCCCGCCTCCAAAGCTTCAACACTGAGGTCACGGACATACTCCGTGCGCTCCGTGTTGAAGCCTTGGACGACGGAGGGCACGGAGAGTTCTCGTTTGGCTGCCGCTAGTCCTCCCGCCCGAGGAATTGGCGCCTTGGCTTGCCCTTTCGCGCCGGCGACCCTGGTTCCCAAGTGGGATCGAGCGAGCGGGCCAACTGCAGCACGTCGAACCCGAAGCGGTCGCGCACCTTGTCCGCCGCCTCGTAGAGACGGTCGAGCTTCTCCCTCTGCTGCGCCTCGAACAGGTTGCGCTCGAAAGGCGCTCGTTCGAGGTTCGAGGCGCGCACGCCCACCAAGCGCACTTTCAGCCGCCGGTTCCGGGCGCGTTCAAACAGCCGGAGCACATTTTCGTAGATGACCGAATCGAGGCGGGTCGGCTCATCCAGCGTCACATCGCGGGTCAGGGTGCGAAAGTCGGCGTAGCGCAGCTTGAGTCCCACGGTGCGGGCGAACAAGCCGTGGTCGCGCAGGCGCCGGCCTACGAGCTGGGCCAGGTAGGACAGCGCGCGCTCGAGCTCCTCGGTCGAGGCCGTATCGACGTCAAACGTGGTCTCGTGGCTGATCGATTTGGGCTCTTCCTGATAGGCATAGGCGCCCGTGTCCTCGCCGCGCGCCTTCACGTGCAGCCACTCGCCATACCGCCCGAAGCGCTGCCGCAGACCGTCGAGGCTCCACCGCTGAAGGTCGCCGACGGTTTGAATGCCGAGCGCGCGCAGCTCGGGCTCGGTGACTTTGCCGATGCCGGGCATGCGGCGGATGGGAAGCGGCGCCAGGAATTTTGCCTCGCAGCCCGGCGGCACGTAAAGCAGGCCGTGAGGCTTGGCCTGGTCGGAAGCGATCTTCGAAACCAGGTGCGAGGTCGAGACGCCAACCGAGCAGTCGAGTCCGGTGCGCTCCTTCACGCGGCGGATCAGCCGGTCGGCGGCGCGAAAGGCCGACCCGTGCAGGCGCTCGCAGCCCGTGAGGTCGAGGTAGGCCTCGTCAATCGACATCATCTCGACCACGGGCGTGAACTCGCCGAAGATTTCAGAGATTCTCTCCGAGTATTCCCGGTACTTTTCGTGCCGGCCGCGAAGGAAGATGGCGTGAGGGCAGAGCTTCTTCGCCTGCTGGATGGGCTGCGCGGAGTGGACCCCGAACTTGCGCGCCTCGTAGCTGGCCGCCGCCACCACGCCGCGCCCGTCCGGGTCGGCCCCGACGATGACGGCCTTGCCCTTGAGCGAGGGGTCCTCGAGCTCTTCGACGGAGACGAAGAAGGCGTCCATGTCGACGTGGAGAATCCGACGGATTGAGTGATTGGGCGATTGAGTCATTGAGCGATTGAGCGACTGCCGGCTACCGGCAACCGAGCACCGATAGCCGCCCTTTGCGCCAGCACAACTCGCGGAATGCCGGCGAGGTCGGGACGAACTTCAACCTCCGTCCAACCATCACCGAGCAGCGCGGGCACCGTCTCGCCCATATTGTAGCCGATCTCGACGATCAACCATCCACCGGGCTTGAGCACCGCGCGCGCCTGGGGAATGAGGCGGCGATAGACCTCGTCGCCGCGCTCGAGTCCACCCCAGGCGATCCGGGGCTCGAACTGGCGCACCTCGCGCTGCACGCGGTCGAGCTCGTCAGCGGCGACGTAGGGCGGGTTCGAGACCACGAAATCAAAGGCGCTGAGAAAAGTTCCCTCAAGGGCTAGTCTACCCTGAGCGGAATACCGAGATTCTTCGCTTCGCTCAGAATGACAAGGCGAAGGGCCTGGAATGACAGTGTTGCGAGCCGTCGTCCCGCACCCCTCTGGATCCGAGGCCGGGGCGTCCAGAAAACAGGCGAGGAGATCGCTTTCGAGGAACGTCACTCGCTCGGCCGTCCCCAGCCGCGCCGCGTTGCGCGAGGCCACGTCGAGCGCGGGACGAGAGATATCCGTCGCAAAAAGGATGGCGCGCGGAAATTCCGCGGCCAGCGCGAGCGCGATGCAGCCCGAGCCCGCGCCCACGTCCACCATGCGGAGCGGCGCCTCGCGGTTGAAACCCTGACGCTGGGCCAGGTCGATGACCGCCTCCACCACGTGCTCGGTTTCCGGACGAGGGATCAGGACGTCCGGCGTGACCTCGAGGTCCAACCCCCAGAATTCCTGGTGGCCGGTGATGTACTGCGTAGGCTTTCCGGTCGCCCGCTCGTCGACGGACTGCAAATAGCGGCTGGTGATTTGCTCGGAGATTTCTACTTCCGGATAGGCGTACAAATAACCGCGGTCGCGCCCCAGGACGTGCATCAGGAGCAGCTCCGCGGCGAGCTCGGGCGAAGGCACGCCGCTTTCCACGAGCGTCTTCAGGCCGGTCTTGAGCGCCTCACGAAGCTGCATGGATCGGATGATCGGATGATCGGGTGATTGAAAAGCCAGAGCGAGATTCTTCGCTTCGCTCAGAATGACAAGCGAAGGGGCTCAGAATGACAAATGACCCGATGATGGCCCGATCACCCGATGGCAATCACCCTGCGGCCCGGCCGTCGCCTTTCAGCTTCTCGGCCTGGTAATGCGCGATCAGCGCGTCGATGATGTCGTCGATCTTGCCCTCCATCACCCGGTCGAGCTGGTGAAGGTTCAGGCCGATGCGGTGGTCGGTGAGCCGGTTCTGG
>QHZK01000195.1 GCA_003224635.1 Acidobacteriota bacterium
CGCGGTGCAGGAGCGCCGGCGCCTTGGTTCGCTCGGCCTTCGCGCGGATATCGTTCCACAACGTCGACAGATACTTCAGGTCGGCTTTGAGCTCCTCGTCCGACCGTCCCGCCCCCGCGGTGCGAACGATGATTCCTCCTGTCAGCGCGCCCCTGTTTTCAAGAATGATGTTCCGCAGGCGCAGGCGCTCCTCTTCCGACGTAATCTTGCGGGAGACGCCGATGTGATGAATCGTCGGCATGTAGACGAGATATCTCCCCGGCAAAGCGATGTGCGAAGTGATGCGGGCGCCTTTGTTGCCCAGAGGCTCTTTGGCGATTTGGACGAGAATCTCCTGACCTTCCTTCAGCAACTCGGAAATCTGCACGGGCTGGTTGTTCCCCGACCGGGAAGACTCCGGCGCATAACTGGGGCCTCCGCGCGGTCGGGGCTCACGCTCGCGCTGTCCTCTTCGGCCGCGGCGCGGCGCGAAGCGGGGTCGATGGTGCGGTTCCCGCAAAGTATACGAGCGTTCTGCCGGTTCGGCAGGATTCTCCGGCAAAGCGGCTGGTCGAACGGGCGGGCCCGGAAACTCGGCAGGACCTCCTCCGTCCGGCGCCGCGCTCGACGAGGCTTCATCCCGTGCGCCGGATGGGGCCGCGCTCAGCTCACTCACTTGTTCCGGAGCAAGCGCCTCGGCGCCGGATGCGTCCTGTAGGGCACTCGGCGCCTGGGCTGCAGTGTAGGGCGCGGAGTGTTCGGGAACCGGCTCGGGGACGGGCATGGGTGATGTCACTCGGTCGCGAGCAGTCGGCTGGCCTTCAGTTGGAAACTCGGCTGCGGCCACCGTCGAAGACCCGGAAATCGCCGGTCGACTCTGGTTGCCCTGACCGGGTTCCGGTTCCGGTTCACGCGAAAAAGGAACCGTTGAGGAAGGCTTCTGCTTCTCCGTCCCCGAGGGCAGTGAGCCCGCATCCGAACGCGGGGACGGACTGGAGGGCCACTGGCTCCCCTCCGCCTCGCGGGCCGGGAACGGCTCGCTCGGCGTATAGGAGGTGACTTGGCTCTCGGGAGGTACACCGGAGGTTGTTCCGCCACGCCTCTCCTCGGAGGCGGCTTCAGGCGCAAATTGGGCCTGTTCGGGCGGCGCCCCGGGCTCGGGCGGTCCAACACTGGAGTCGGCGGATGTCGCAGGGCCCGCCACGTCCGAAGTCCCGCGGGTGTACTTTGCCAGCGATTCACCCGGAAGAATCTCAAAGCCGTGAGGCGGCCCAGCCGGGCGTTCGTGGGGCGGGCCAGACTGGCGATCGGAAGGCGAGCCGTAGCGATCGCGAGCGCCGGGTTTTGGGCCGAACCTGCGTTCGCGTTCGCCGAAACCTCGTCCCCCCCGCCTTCGTCTCCGACCTCTGTCACCGTACTGGGGCTTCTCGTGGCCAGAAGGCCCACCGGCAGGCCGTGTTGGGACCTGAGGAGCTGCGCTGGTATGCGAGGCCGCGGGCGCCGGTACGTCAGTCGTGGCGGTTGGAACGAACGAGCTGGCGGGCGTAGGTTGACTTGGGGCGGGCCCGATGGTCTCCCGCGGAGGAGGAGTTGCTGCTGCCACCCCCCCTGTCATCTCACGTGCCCCTCCTGCGACCGCTTCTCCTTCGGCGCCGGGGCCCTCGGTCTGCGCGCTCCGAACCGTTACGAATTGCGCGCCCCCTTCGCGGGTTGCATCAGCGGTGTATCGCGAGACCCTGGCTTCCGCCTCTGAGACGACTTTGTCGTACTCGTCGGAATCTTCGAAGAAATCCGAAACATACAGAAAGGCGTCCCGATCAAGACCGACATCTACGAACGCGGACTGCATGCCCGGAAGCACACGGCTGACGCGGCCTTTATAAATGCCGCCTGCCAGCCCGATGCCGGTATCCCTTTCGTGGTACACCTCAACCAGTTCGTCGTCTTCGAACACGGCGACCTTCGTCTCGTGCGGAGACGAGGAAATGAACAACTCCTTTGACATGGAAACTCCTCCTCTGGCAGGAAGGTCGGGAGGATCGATCCCGATGGCAGGCCCGGCTTCGCCATGTATTACCCCTTATTGGCGGTGGGACCCATCGGGAGATCAACTCAAGACATTCCTGTTCCGGGCCGGGCGCCACCATGGCGTGAACGCCTCACAGCGCGGAAGGACAAATTCAATCTTTGGGCGGATTGGACGGCGTCTACATCGGGCGCAAGCCCCGTCCGGGCCGCCCGGTCTTACCACGAGCAACAATCGTTACGAAGCCAGCGGCGCGACTCCTTTGAAACAGGTCGCGGGTTTGGTGAAAAGCTGTTCCAAGCGGCGGCGGAAGGGCGGGATTTTGAGCCCCTCGTAAGTGGCATCACCCTCACCCCCGGCCCTCTCCCTTAGGGAGAGGCGGGCCGCGAAACGGTGGTCAGGGTCTGGGCAGAACGGCGAGTCTAAAGACCCGCCCTTCCGCCGCGCTCAAGGACTCTTTCAGCAAACTGCTAATTAATTCACAAACCGCCGCATTCTAACACTCATCGTCAGGCCCAGGCCCAAGAACGTCGCGATGGTCGAGGACCCGCCCTGGCTCATTAACGGTAAAGGGATACCTGTAATCGGGAGGAAGCCGATCATCATCCCGATATTCACCGCAGCTTGAAAGAACAGAACCGATGCGAATCCTACGATCAAGAAAGCTCCCGCGCGGTCACCGGCCGTTTGCGCCCCGTCCAGAAGGCGCAGCAGCAACGCGAGGTAAAGCAGAAACACCAGCAAAGTCCCGACGAAACCTTGTTCCTCGGCAAAGGACGCGAAGATGAAGTCGGCCTTGGAAACGGGTATGAATCCCAGCCGGCTCTGCGTCCCGTTTCCGGTGCCTTTGCCCCAAAAGCCGCCCGATCCGATGGCAATCCTGGCCTGCGAACCCTGGTATCCGGAACCCTGCGCGTCCTGCGAAGGATGAACGAAGGTGGCCACCCGCTCGCGCTGGTAGGGCTTCAGGGATCGCCACCCAAGCGGAACAGCCAGAGCCGCCAACAGCAACAAAGCGACTACGTGACGTACCCGGATTCCGCCCAGAAAAAGCGTCGCCGCGACAATCGGGAAAAGCGTCAGCGCTGTTCCCAGGTCGGGCTCAATCAACACAAGCGCAGCCGGAGCGCCCGCGAGTGCCCCAAGTTTTATCAAGTCCTTCCAAGTGACGTATTTATCTCGCCTGTTTCCGAGATAAAAAGCCGCCACTCCCATTATAACCAACTTCACGAATTCTGACACTTGGAAACTTGCGGGCCCGAGGCGCAGCCAACGACGCGCACCACCGCTCGAGTGGCCTGCGAGCAGAACAGCACCCAGCGCCAGGATACTCAGAACATAGATCCACGGGACGTGTTCCAAAATCACGTGATAGTCAACGCGGCTCACCGCCAAGGCAAGGATGCAGCCCAGTGCAACCCAGTAAATTTGCTTCCTGTACTGGGATGCGAAAATGGTGTGAGCCGTCGTGCCGTATATCTGCGCGATACCGATGGCCGCAATCGCCATAGCGATGGCGAAGAGGACCCAGTCGAAATCGCGATAGCTTAAGGTTTTGCTCATACTCGCATCGTGTCTACTGCCCACTGCCTACTGCCTACTGCCTTTTCATCAGCCGTGCCTGCGTTTGAGCCGATTCCTGCACTGGCTTCGGCCTTTTGTCGTGGTAGGCTTTGATGATTTCCCGCGCCATGGGCACTGCTACCGTAGAGTGTTCTCCTGCCATGACCAACACCGCCACGACGATCTCAGGTCTGGAAGTTGGTGAATAGCCCACGAACCAGGCGTTATTTCTAAACTCCGTTTTGCCCCGCGATGCTTTCAGACCCGCGCTCGCCACTTGAGCCGTACCGGTCTTACCGGCAATATCCAGACCCGGATCTCGCGCGCTAGTTGCCGTTCCATCCTCGTTGACGACGCCCCACATGCCTCGGGTAAGAGCATTCACCGTGCTCGGCTTTAAGGGACAGGTGCGCTCGGCATCCGCCGGCGGGTCCGCGCCCAGCGCCAGCAGTTGGTCCCGGAAGGCGAGGTGCGGACGAGGGAACACCCCGCCCGAGGCGACTCCGCCGATCATGTGGGCCAGTTGCAAGGGCGTGACCGCGACAGCGCCCTGTCCGATAGCGACCGAGACGGTTTCCCCAGGCATCCACCTCCGCTTGAAGGTTTTCTCAACCCATTCCGGAGAAGGGACCAGGCCCGGGTCCTCGCCGGGCAGGTCGATTCCCGTGCGCGCGCCCAATCCTAACGCCTTGGCATAATACGCAATCTTATCGATCCCAATCAGATTACCCACCGTGTAGAAATAGACGTCGCAAGAAACGACGATCGCGCGGTGGAGGTTCACGGCGCCGTGGCCGCGGCGCTTCTCCCAGACCCAGTCGTGGTAAGTATGTCCGCTGAGGGTAACCAGCCCGGTGCAGTTGACCGTGTAGTTTGGCTTCACGGTGTCCGTCTCGAGCGCGGCCGCTCCGGTGACGATCTTGAAGACCGACCCGGGGGCGAGGTGGGCCTGAATGGCCTTGTTCATCAAAGGCTTCGAGGGGTCCGAAGTCAGCTTCTGCCAGTCCTCTCGATCGATGTGGCGGGCGAATTCGTTGGGGTCGTATGTGGGATGGCTCACCATGGCCAGTACCTCGCCCGTTTGCGGCGCGAGCGCCACCACGGCGCCGATACGCTCGCCCAGGGCAGCTTCCGCCCCCATCTGCAAGTCGAGATCAATCGTGAGGCGCAGATCGTTGCCGGGAGCGGCGTCGATTGTGGTCATCGACCCCATTTCCTGCCCGCGGCTGTTGACGATCACGCGCCGCGTGCCATCCCGTCCCATGAGCAGCGAGTTATACTGGCGCTCGATGCCGAACTTTCCCACCACGTCGCCAGGCTCGTAGTTCGAGCCCGGAGCCGCAACCATCTCCTCCGACACCTCGCCCACATAGCCCAGTACCGGCGCCAGGACCTCATACTTCGGGTAAACCCGCCGTTGGACCTCGATCACGTCGAGTTCGGGGTATTCCACGCGGTGCGATTCCACGAAGGCTACGTCCTCGAGCGTCGCCGCCTGCTTGAGCACCACAGGTTGGAAGCGCGGCAGGTGCGCCGTGCGGTCCACGAGCACCTGGACTTCCACCGGATCAAGCTCTAAACCTCGGGCGAGGCCCTCCACGCGATTGGGAGAAAGCGTAGCGGTGCTCTCGCGCATGAGCAGCACGCTGAAGGCAGGGAAATTGTCGGCCAGAACGCGCCCGTTGCGATCCAGGATGCGGCCTCGCGGCGCGATGATGGGGAGATTGCGAATGCGATTGCGCTCCGCCTGGTCGAGGTACAGGCGGTGCTGCCCGATCTCGATCCGCCAGTACCCGGTCAGCAGCACAAGGAAGGTCACGGCGACAAGACACTGGAGAGTCGTGATCTTCCAGGCGGGGAAACGTTCGTCTTCTCGAGACTGCAACTGCATGCGCTGTGCGCCCGCCTGCGCCTATCGAAGTCGTGAGACGCCCGGGCGGCGCATGAACCTTTCCGGTCGGCTGTAGAGAAGTCCTGGCGCGACGTTTCAGGCAGCGCGTCAAATCTTCCCGCGCCCACCCACTCGCGCCTCGGACGGGATCGAGCGCCCGAGGGGGCGCGTGGCCTCAACCCTTTGCTGACTAAAGAAGATAGCACGCCCGCCGGACAAAAACAAGGCGGCACGAGGTCGAGCGGGTCAGACGCGCGACATGACTGCGGCGCGAAGTGGATTGTTCTTGCCCTCAACCTGGAATGTATGTTTCCCGCCTTGCGTCGTCAGCATCTCTTCGCAAGTTCGGGGGCGTGGGGCGTCATCGAAGCTTGACTTGCGAAGGCCCTTGGG
>QHZK01000196.1 GCA_003224635.1 Acidobacteriota bacterium
CACCGACAGCGGCGCCACTTGGCGGTTAGTGTGGAAAGAAGGGGAGACACCGGCGGCGAACGTCCACGACGCGTGGATTACCGAGCGCTTTGGGACCGGCTGGGGCGAGCCTGGGATTTCACTGGGAGTCGGACCGACCGATCCGAACATCTGCTACAGGACCGATGACGGCCGCACCATGCGCACGACGGACGGCGGCGGCAACTGGTATGCGGTCTATTCGAAGCGCCTGCCGGACTCGACCTACGCGACCACCGGTCTCGACGTAACGACCAACTACGGGGTCTTCTTTGACCCCTTTGACTCGAAGCGAATGTTCATCGCTTACACGGACATCGGCCTGTTCCGGAGCGAGAACGGCGGCGAGAGCTGGGCGAGCGCCACGCCGGGAGTGCCGCAGGAATGGGTAAACACCACCTACTGGATCACCTTCGATCCGGCGGTGAAAGGTCGCGTGTGGGGGGCCATGAGCTACACGCACGACTTGCCGCGTCCCAAAATGTGGCGGCACGCGTCGCCTTCGACGTACGCAGGTGGCGTGTGCGTCAGCGAAGACGGCGGCAAGACCTGGCGCGCGTCGAGCAAGGGCATGCCTCCGACCGCCGCCACGCATGTACTCTTCGACCCGACCAGTCCGGTCGAGGCGCGCGTCCTCTACGTCACGGGGTTTGGCAAAGGCGTCTTCAAGTCCGCGGACGGAGGCAAGACCTGGGCCCTCAAGAACAACGGCCTGCCCGGACCAGAGCCGTTCGCCTGGCGGCTGGCGCGCGACCAGCGCGGCGTTCTGTACCTGGTCATCGCCCGCCGGGGCGAGGACGGGAGCTTCGGTAACTCAGCGGATGGCGGACTCTACCGCTCAGGCGATGGAGCAGAACATTGGCAGCGAATCCTGTTGCCGGACGGCGTCAACGGCCCGAACGGCGTCGCTATCGATCCGGAAGACCCGAACCGCCTTTACCTGGCAGCTTGGGGCCGCGAAACACCGAACGGCGCGGTCCAAGGCGGCATCTTCATTTCTGCGGATGGCGGCAAGTCCTGGCGGAACGCGCTCTCCCGTGACCAGCACGTCTACGACGTTACCGTCGACCCCCGCCACCCACACACCCTTTACGCCTGCGGATTCGAATCGTCGGCGTGGCGTTCGACCGATCGAGGCGAGACCTGGACACGCATTCGAGGCTTCGACTTCAAGTGGAGCCATCGCGTGATCCCTGACCCGCGGAATCCCGCCATGATTTACATCACGACGTTCGGGGGAAGCGTCTGGTATGGGCCCGCCGACGGCGATCCTCATGCCGTGGAAGATGTCGTCACGAAGGCGCTCGCGTATGGGAGATGAAGTTTCACCAGGACCTGTGCGATGAACAAGTCGGTGAGCAGGCGAAGCCGCCGTCGCTTCGCTCAGCATGACATTTCAAGGACAGACTGCGCAATTGTTCGATCTCTTCGCGCTGTTCGGACGACATCAACCCTTTTTTGAGCGACGTGTATCTGAACGGTGAGAAAACGGGTCCGCTTGAAAGAGTTGAATTCTGTCCTGTCGCCGAGCAAAATGATCGTAGTCGAAGCGGCGCGAAGCTTCAAGGAGCGGCTGAGACGGTGCAAAAGACTCTGGTTACCGGCAGCGCAGGCTTCATCGGGTTTTACGTCGCCAAGCGCCTGCTGGAAAAAGGCGACAGGGTGGTGGGGCTGGACAACCTCAACAACTACTACGACGTGAATCTGAAGAGGGCGCGCCTGGCGCAATTGACAGCCGTGCCGGCGTTTGGTTTTGTAAAGATGGACCTGGCGGATGGCGAGGGAGTTCGCCAGCTTTTTCAGGCGGAGAATTTCGATCTCGTCGTACACTTGGCCGCCCAGGCAGGGGTTCGGTATTCTCTCACGAACCCGCAAGCCTACGTGGACGCGAACCTTGTGGGCTTCGCCAACGTTCTTGAGGGGTGCCGGTCGAGCAAGGTAAGGCACCTGGTGTTCGCCTCCTCGAGCTCGGTTTACGGGGCCAACACGCGCATGCCATTTTCGGTGCATGACAACGTGGACCATCCCGTGAGCCTCTATGCGGCGACCAAGAAGGCCAACGAGCTGATGGCGCACGTTTACGCCCATCTCTACGGGCTGCCTTGCACGGGTCTGCGATTCTTCACCGTCTACGGTCCGTGGGGCAGACCGGACATGGCTCTGTTCCTGTTCACGCGGGCCATTCTGGAGGGGCGGCCCATCCCGGTCTACAATCACGGGAAAATGCGGCGCGACTTCACCTACATCGACGACGTCGTCGAAGGCGTGATCCGCGTTGCGGAAAGGATTCCTGAGCCCAATCCCGAATGGTGCAGCGACCGTCCGGACCCCGGCACAAGCTCCGCCCCTTACCGGATCTACAACATCGGCAATCATGATCCGGTAGAACTAATCAAGTTCATTGAAATCCTGGAGAACAAAATTGGCCGGAAGGCCCAACTGGAGCTCCTCCCCATTCAACCTGGCGACGTCCCCGCGACTTATGCCGACGTGGATGACCTGACTCGCGATACCGGCTTTCAGCCTCAGACCTTGATCGAGGAAGGGATCGGACGGTTTGTGGACTGGTATCGGGAGTACTATGGACGACAATCAACTCCAATCAGTTGCTGAGGTCAATCTTCCGGCGTCCGAGCTGAAGAGCGCGTCTCGTAGGAGTTGTTCAGGCCGGCAGCAGCCTTCGATTGGTGCAAGGAAAAGGGGATTCACGCTTTGCGTTTTCCTTAAATGTGCGGAATAACCGGACTTTTGACACCCTCAGCCAGCGGCGAGGACCTGGAGACGGCGGTGCGCCGAATGGCGAGCGCCCTGGTGCATCGCGGCCCCGATGACGAAGGCGCCTGGGTAGATCCCGAGGTTGGGATCGCGCTGGGTTTCCGGCGCCTGGCCATTCTCGATCTTTCAACCGCCGGTCATCAGCCTATGGTCTCAGCCTGCGGGCGGCACGTGATAGTCTTTAACGGCGAGGTCTACAACTTCGCAGAGCTTCGGCATGAACTCGAGCCGAAGGGCCACTGCTTCCGCGGCCATTCCGACACGGAGGTCATGCTGGCGGCCATCGGCCAGTGGGGGCTGCAGGAGGCCGTGAAGAAGTTTGTGGGGATGTTTGCCTTCGCACTCTGGGACCGGCAGGAGCGAATCCTGCATCTGGTGGTGGACCGGGTGGGGATCAAGCCGTTGTATTACGGCTGGGCTCGCAGGAGCTTTCTGTTCGGTTCGGAATTGAAAGCGCTCCGGGCTCACCCAGGCTTTGCGGCTGAAATCAACCGCGGCGCTCTTTCCCTCCAGATGCGTTACAGTTACATTCCGCAGCCGCATTCGATCTACCGGGGGACATACAAGCTGAGGCCGGGCACCATGCTCAGCGTCAAGGCGGACAGCGTTCCCTGCTCGGGACCGGGGTCGCCGGTCAGCTACTGGTCGGCGCGGGAAGCGGCCGAACGCGGCGCCGCCCACCCTTTCCGCGCATCGGAGCAGGAAGCAGCGGACCGGCTGGAGGAGCTGCTCCGCGAAGCGGTGCGGTTGCGGCTGGTGTCGGATGTCCCGCTGGGTGCGTTTCTTTCGGGGGGGATTGATTCTTCGACGGTGGTCGCGCTGATGCAGGCCCTTAGCTCGCGCCCGGTGAAGACCTTCACCGTGGGCTTCCATGAGACCAACTACAACGAAGCTGTCCACGCCCAAGCGGTGGCCGCGCACCTCGGCACCGACCACACAGAGCTCTACGTGACACCCGAGGAAGCCAGGGCGGTCATCCCGAAGCTGCCCGCAATTTATGATGAGCCCTTCTCGGACTCTTCGCAGATACCTACCTACCTGATTTCCCAACTGGCCCGTCAGCAGGTGACCGTAAGCTTGTCCGGCGACGGGGGTGACGAGCTTTTTGCCGGGTACAACCGCTACTTCCTGGGCAAGAAGCTGTGGAGATGGGTGAGCCGGATGTCGGCTCCGGTCCGAAACGCCTCGGCTTGGTTCTTGCGCCAGGTGGGCTCCGACCGCTGGGACCGGGTCTTCGGGCGCGCGGCGCGGTCACTTCCATTGCCACTACGAGAAAGGCTGGCAGGGGAGAAGGTCCAAAGGCTGGCCGACATGCTGGCGGTTCGAGACCCTCGCACGCTTTACCCAGGCTTGGTGTCCCACTGGAGAAAAGCCTGCGAGCTGGTCGTGGGAGCGACAGAACTGCCCGTTCTTCTGGATGATCTGTCGCAGTACCCGGAACTCCCGGATTTTGCTCGCGTGATGATGTTTCTCGACCTCGTGACATACCTTCCGGACGATATTCTGGTGAAAGTCGATCGCGCCAGCATGGCCGTGAGCCTCGAGGCGCGCGTTCCCATACTCGACCATCGGGTGGTAGAATTCGCCCTCAGCCTCCCTGCTTCCATGCACATCCGCAATGGACAGGGCAAATACCTTTTGCGGAAGGTACTCGATCGCTATGTTCCCAGGCGCTTGATCGAACGACCCAAGATGGGATTCGGCGTGCCCATCGACGCCTGGCTGCGAGGCCCCTTGCGGGAATGGGCGGAGGACCTGCTTGGCGAAGATCGGCTGCGACGCGAAGGCTTCTTTCGTCCCCAACCCATCCGGAGCTTGTGGGCCAGACATTTGTCCGGTCGAAGCAGCTACCATTATTATCTGTGGGACGTGCTGAGCTTTCAGGCGTGGCGGGCTTGTTGGCATTGCTGACAGTGATGAATAGAACGGCAACGGCGCTGTTGTTCGGAACGAACGAGCGTGTTGGACTCGTTGTTTGTCGACCGTTAGGCCGACGCGGTATTCGGAGCAAAGTCGCCTATTCGTGCGTCTTCTCCGAAGCGGGTGCGAGCCTCGAGTGCCGGCTCTCGCGGGACGAGTTCAGCACCCAGACATCCAGTCAGGATAGAGCAGGGGAGATTTCATGAGGATCGAAAAGGATGTCGCGCCTGCCGTCGAGGGGGCGACACTTCTCGAGCGCAAGCTCGAAGACAAGACCGCCCAAGTGGGCGTCATCGGACTGGGCTACGTCGGGTTGCCCCTCGCGCTCTTGTTCGCGCGCAAAGGATTCGCGACCACCGGCTTTGACGTCGACCCCGCCAAGGTCGAGAAGCTCGAGCGGGGGGAGAGTTACATCAGCCACATTCGGCCGGCGGCCATCTCGGAGGAAGTCAAACGGAAGCATTTCCGAGCCACAGACGATTTCGCCGCGCTCGAAGCCATGGACGCCTGCCTGGTTTGCGTTCCCACGCCTCTCGACGAACACCGCGAGCCGGATCTTTCCTACATCCGAAACACGGCCGAGGAGATCAGCGCCCACTTGCGCCCGGGCCAGCTTATCGTACTCGAGAGCACAACCTACCCGGGAACCACCGAAGAGGTCATGCTGCCGATCCTTGAGAGGTCGGGGTTGCGCTGTCCGGCAGCGGCCTACCACACGAATGGCCGGGCCGTCGAATCCCGCGAGTCCTTGCGGGCGGACTTCCTTCTGGCTTTCTCGCCCGAGCGCGAGGACCCCGGAAACACGGAATTCCAGACTCACCGAATTCCCAAGCTCATCGGGGGCGTCAATGGTCCAAGCGCCTTGGCGGCCCAGGCCTTGTACGGTCAGGTCTTCGAGGGAACGCTCCTGGTGAGCTCTTGCAAAATCGCGGAGATGGCAAAGCTTCTCGAGAACATCTACCGCTGCGTCAACATCGCCCTGATCAATGAACTGAAGCTATTGAGCCTGCGCATGGGCATCGACGTGTGGGAAGTGATCGAAGCCGCGAAGACCAAGCCTTTCGGCTTTACCGCTTTCTATCCGGGTCCGGGCCTGGGAGGCCATTGCATCCCGATTGATCCCTTCTATCTCACCTGGAAGGCCCGAGAATATGAATTCCCAACGCGCTTCATTGAACTGGCCGGCGAGATAAACGCCTCCATGCCCGACCACGTGGTTGCGGCCGCGAGCGAGGCCCTTAACCACCGCCAGCAGTGCCTGCAGGGGTCGAGAATCCTGATCCTGGGGATCGCCTACAAGAAGGACGTCGACGACCTGCGCGAGTCGCCCGCCTTGCGTATCATGGAGCTCCTCACGGAACGTGGCGCGCGCGTTGATTATCACGACCCCTACTTCCCTCGACTGCACAAGATGCGCCGCTATGACTTTCGCCTCTCCTCCGTCGACCTCACGCCCGAGGCGCTCTCCGGGTACGATGCGGTCCTGATCGTCACCAACCATTCCAGCTACGACTACGATTCCATCGTCCGCCACGCGCGGCTG
>QHZK01000197.1 GCA_003224635.1 Acidobacteriota bacterium
CGCCGGCAAACGCGGACCTCCTGAGCAGCGCCGCCGTTGCCGAGGTGGGACTCGGTCGCTTTGATGCCGCGCTCGCGCATCTCGACCAGGCGCTGAACGTCGACCCCCGTTCCGTCCACGGCATGCGGGTTCGAGCCGACACGCGTCTCATGCTGCGTCGCTGGGGGGAGGCGCGGGCCGATGCAGACCGTGCCCTCGCGCTGGCGCCCGGCAACATCTACCTGGCACAGATGAAGGTCATGACGTTTCTGGGCGAGGGAGACCTGGCCGGAGCCCGGGGCGTCCTGCGCGCTCTGCCGAAGGACACCGACCCCACGGCCGTGGCGGTGTTCATGGCGCTGGACGGGGACCTCTATTGGGTGCTCGACGACGCGCAACAGCGCTTACTGCTCTCGCTCTCCCCCGCCCCGTTCGGCGACGATCGGTCCGCGTGGGGCAGCGTGTTCGCCCAGGTCTACGCGCTGCGGGGGGACCAAACACGGGCCCGGACCTACGCCGACTCGGCGCGGATCGCGATCGAAGCGCGGCTCCGGGCCGCGCCAAGCGACGCCGGGCAGCACGTCATGCTGGGCCTCGCACTGGCCCTTATGGGACGGAGGCCAGATGCGATACGCGAGGCCGAGCATGGCGTGGCGCTGCTGCCGGTTGGCAAGGACGCCCACCTTGGGTCCTACCTCCACCATCAACTCGCGCGGATCTACGTACTCGCGGGAGAGCCGGAGAAGGCGCTGGACCAGCTTGAGCGGTTGCTAAAGATCCCCTACTACCTCTCGCCCGCCTGGCTGCGGATCGATCCCAACTTCGCGCTACTGCGCGGGAATCCGCGGTTCGAGCGGCTGCTCGTGGAGAGGTAGCCTCCGTTTAAGCTGAGTCGCGTGACGAGGCGACACGGCTGGTGCTCTCAAGCTCTCGGTTCTGGACCTAACGAGCCTTTCCTAGTCGAAATCGTGCCATTTCAAGTTATGATGTGACAGAACCGACGTCAGAGGCCTATCTACGGGACGCGGCCACGGACTCAGGCGACCGCGGACTAGCGATCCGTGGCACGGGTCCGCGCGCTTTGCTGCGCGGTTTGCCGAAGCGGACGATTCGAGGCGCCAGTGCCCATGCCCACGACGGCTGAGGCCCTCGTACGACCCAGGGGATGACGGGTCAAGTAGAGAACCACCTAATGCACGTACAGGGGGGTCACCGACGCTGTACGGGAGTCAAATCGGCGCTGTACGGCGAGGGCAGCGATCTGGGCGATCCATGACCGACGATTACCGCGCGCAGCTAATCAATACTAGCCTCGAGCAAGCCCCGTCACCGACCAAGATCTCGGACATACTCGTTGCCGTCCCGAGGCGGGATCGGCCCGTCGCGGAGATACCGAGTCAGATTGCGGACCGTCTCGCCACTCGTGCGACCAGTGTGTCGCTGCTGGTGCTTCCGGTTGGTCGCAAAGGTGATGATCAAGCGCTCCTTCGCCCGGCTGAGCGACACGTAAAGCAGGCGTCGCTCGTCGTCCTCAGCCGTTCCCGCCTGCTTACCTGGGATGTATTCGTCCTCTGCTGCCATTACGATCACCGTTCTGGCCGAGAGGCCTTTCGCCCGGTGCATCGTCAGCACGTTAACTGCGCCCTGTACCATTGCCTGCTCAGTCTCCGAACCGCTAGCTGAGACTGCTTGCAGCAACTCTGGGAGTGTCAATGCATCGCTTTCGACAATGATCCTGTTCAAGTACGCGGCCACGCTCGCGCGCTGTTCACCCTCCGGTAACACCGTGTCGAGGACCTTGGTCAGACGTTCGACTAACGGCGGCGGCTGACTCCCGTCCGTGGGAGTGTCAAGCAGTGGGCAAGTTGCCAACAGATCGCGAAGGATAGCAGTGCGCTCTGTCTGGAGCTTCTTCCCAAATTTCGGTATGGCGACAAGGTTCCGTTCGGACAGCACCTCACCGAATGTGATGCCTTCGGTTCGCGCCGTTTCGTACACGGCGCTGACCGCTGATGCGCCTATACGATTGGCGCGAACCTCTAGCAACGTCCTCCATGCCAGGCTGTCCTGCCCGTGGCGGCACAAGCGGAGGAACGCCAGAACTGTACGCCCCTCGTCGGTATCGAGTGGGGTGTCAGCGCTCAGATTGAGGTTGACCGGCACGCCCGCCGTCTTGAGCGCCTCGGCCAACGGTTTTGAGAACACTCCATAGCGGTCAGACCGCAACAGGATGAGAATGTCATCCGGCCGATGGCCACTCTCGTCGATGAGGTACCGACACAGGCTTGCTACGGCGTTGGCTTCTTCATACTGATCATTGAAGCGAAGGAGTCGAACTTCGCCATCACCCGCGCCGGCTCGCGGACGTAGGGGTTTATCCACGGAGTGGGGGTCGAGTTTGGCAACGAACTTAGCGACGTTGATAATAGCCTTGTCGCAACGGTGGCAGATCTCAAGCTTCAAGTCAGCGGCAGGCTTGTATCTATCTAGGAATCCCCGAATGCCTGCGGGGAGCGCGTGACGGAAGCCATAGATGCTCTGGTCATCATCCCCGACACCATACACTTCAGCACCTCGTGCGCGAATAGAGTAGATGACCGCCAAGTCACACGCGTTCAAATCTTGGTACTCGTCTACGAGCAAGTGTTGGGTGGGCGGCACCAACTCGATATCGACGCGCTGCTCCAGCGCATGCTTTAGCTGATAGACAAGTTCAGCGCGCAGCGTGTAGCCATAGATGTGTCTGTGCTCCTGCCACGCACCCACAAACCGGGGGTCGGCCTTTCGCTGCGCTGCATCGCCGTCAATACCGAGCGTGTCCCAGTCAGCCGAGAGCTCTGCGAGCCTGTCTCGCACTGTGTCAGCGTTCGCACCGATCAATCCTTTCAGATCTTCCACTACGATCCTGCGCTCCTCCCAGTCATCGGCGATGCGCAGAGGCTGAGGAAGCGCCTCCAGCCGTGGTGCATTGTGGAGCAGATTCCGCAGCGCATACGAGTGCAAGGTTGCGACCGTCGGACGTTCGGCGAACCTCCCAGCCAGCTCGTCGTAAATGCGGCGGCGCAGGTCATATGCAGCCGCACGTGTGAAGGTCAGCGCGACAACGCTGTGCGGGTCAACCTTACGGTCCTCAACCAGAAATAGAATGCGCTTCGCAAGCGTAAACGTCTTGCCGGTGCCGGGGCCGGCGAGCAAACGGGCGTGAGTGCCGACGTGTGCCGCCGCAAGGCGCTGATCGGGCAATAGACCAGCATCCCAAGTGGGACCAGGGGGCGTGGTCATGTGCTCGACAGGTCCGGTGGAGCATGCATGGCGTCAACGATGTGGGTCCGCGGTGGCGACGTATAGGGCGTTTTTGCGGCGACGACATGCGCTTTTGCGGCAGAACGGGCGGCCAGGGACGACCCCCGCCCGCCAGGCTCCGCACTCGAGGACGCCGCCGGGCAGCTGGTGAACACCGGGTGGCTGCGATGGCTAGGCAGCCGGAATCCCCATTGCTACGCGTGACAGAGCTAACGAACCTTCCATCGCATATGAACAAGCCGCTCACCCGAGAGCAAGCGCTGGCGGCACTCGCCGGCCAACGGTTCGACGTGGCCAACCTGCGGGTCCAAATCCGCATCGCGGAGCAGCTCCTGGAAAGGCTGAACGACTATGAGCAGCGGTGGGACCGCTTTGTGTTGATGATGCGGGCCATTCTCGACGCATGCGAGAGGGGGCGCCTGTCTCTTTGGGGACCTAAGCTGGCCGATGGGCTCAAGAACGCCGAGGACGCCCGGCTCGATCTCGCGAGCCGCCAGCCGACGCTTTTTCCCGACTGCCGCGACCCTCTCGCGAAGTTCCTGCACACGAGCGTTCGAACATTCAGCCCGGCGCTGTGGGAATTGATCGGCGATGCCGTAGTTGACGACGATGGAAAGACGCTCGTCCCCGTTGATGACGATGGAGAGCTGATCTACGACGTGAGCCTCAGGCGTTTCGAGATCAACGCGGAGGAGGCCAGGGCGGAGATCGCTCGCCACCGCCACGACGTTGAGGCACAGGTCCGCAAGCAGAGGACCATGCTTGAGGAAGCCGAACGGGCAGTTGCGGACGAGCACGTCCGTCAGCTGGAGAAACTTCGGACGGCAAGTGTAACGCGCCTCGCCTGGGACAAGCTCAAGGGAAGCTGGCTCGGGAAGGTTGTCTGGTGGTTCGTGGAGGAGCCGCTCCGCAACCTGCTATGGGGCGGTATTCTTGCCCTGATCGCTATCCCGCCGGTTCGCAACGCGGCGCTCGCTCTGCTTCGCTGGGTAGGTTCGCTGTTTTAGTTCCGGCCACTCCGGTGGGAACCCGAGCAACGACCCTAAGGCCTCCCCTTCGACCCAGTCATTTTGTTGATCCTGAACGCCTCGGCGAGGCACGTTGTGGTGCTCTTAGGACGCGATGTCAGCCGCAAATCTGCTAGAATCGGCGCTAGAACCATCGGTGGAATGGCCGGTGGAACCCTGCTAGTCACCACCCTGGTCATCGTGTCGATCTAGGATTACGGGTAGTCCGGGGGGCTGTCCGCAGGCGCCGCGCTGAGCACGACGCTGTCAACCGAGAGAATCTGCAAACGGCCCCGGGCAGGGGTTGCCATTTTAGAGTGCATATGCTATCTAATACGCATGCCCCGACCCCGTGGCCCCGCCACCGAAATGGTCCGCCTCCCGGTGGACGTCGCTCGCGCGCTGCGGCGTCGGGCCGTCACTGCGGACATCACGATTGCCCAGGCCGCTCGCCAGCTCATGCTTCCCAAGAAGGGCGCGAGGCAGGATCTCGGTCTGCTCGAGCATGTCGAATGGGTCTGGAGTCGACTGCGCCGGCGCAGGGATGACCTATTCGACGTGTTCGAGGATGCCGGCGCCGACCCGCGTGTGATCGACCAGGCGATCAACGCGTTCGCCCGGCTCCGTGACGAGTGGCCGGAAGAGGGACGCGAATACGACTTCACCGAGCATGGCGCAGGACAGCCAATGTAGAGACACTCCACACCTCTGATTCCACCTGCCGCGCTTTTCGCGCGGCTTTCTGCTTCTCGGGGGCAGGGTAGTCCCTCGGAGGCTACGACACGCGAAGGAGGAGCATGAAAACGAAAACGAAGACGAGGACGACCAAGGCGGAGAGGCCGTTTAGGTACTTCCCCGACGACATCGAATACATCGTGGAGGCTTATGGCTCGCGGGCGCGGGTGGTGCAGCTGTGGCGCCTGGCGGACGGCACGTCCGACCGGTGGATCTATCTCGCGCGCATCACTCCGTATCAGTGCACGATCGAGTACATCGCGAACAGGTTCGGCGGCGGCGACTACCGCGCGAAGATCCTCGGCGACTGGGACCCGGAGCGCCGCTGCGAGCAGTACTTCGAGCGGGTATCGTTCGCGATCGACGGATGTTTCCGGGTCACTGACGAGACACTCGCTCGCACCCGTAGCCAGCAACAGAAGTAGTTATGCCCGACGCGCGGCCGGTTGTCGATCTGCAGGACGGTCTCCCGCCCTGGCTCGCTGCCTTCGTTCTCGAAGCGCAGCACGAGACGGATACGCTTCGGGAGAACGGTGCCGAGCAGGCGGCAGTGGCTCGTTTAGCACTGCTTCGTAAGCTCGTTGTTACAGCGCAGACCTACCTCGACACCGAGCTCGACGCCGCGGAAGCCGCCCTGGAAACGGGCCGGTGCGAGGAGACTATCCGCCGTGCAGTCCGTGACGGAACCATCCCCGACCGGCGGGCCAATCCCAAAGGCCGTCACCGCGTACGCCGCGGGGACCTCCAGAAGCTTGCCACCCCTTCAACCGGCCGGTATGATCCCGATGCCGATGCCCAGGACATCGCCAGACTCCGGAGGAAGGCATGAAACACCGGAAATGCTGGTCGAAGTCCATCGGCGAACGCGGGACCAGGGTGCGGTTGTACGAAGACCGCCCGGGCGGCC
>QHZK01000198.1 GCA_003224635.1 Acidobacteriota bacterium
AAGTTGTAATCCAACTGCTCCATCAGCAGGCGCTCGCTGCGGATGGTGTAGAGCACCTGCAGCAGCAAGGCGCGCAGCAGCTTCTCGGGGGGGATCGAGGGACGGCCGCCGTGCGCATACATCGCCGTGAAGCGCCGCGACAGCTTCCTCAGCACCTCATCGACCAGGCGTCGCAGCATGCGCACGGGGTGGTCTTGAGGCACGCGCTGCTCGGGCGAGAGGTAGCTGAACATCGCATTCTGCTGAGTATCTTCACCACGCATAGGACAAGCCTCCTCAAGGTGGACCGCATCAGGAGGCAAATATATCGCATTAAGATATATTGTCAATACTATTTTTCGACTTTTTCAGCAACCTGCTAGAGCCCGAAACCAACATTGAAAGCGGGATCAGGCCGCTGGTCGAATTCGAAAGAGATTGCCGCCCGCGACGGAAATCGCGGTTGCGCAGCGCGCACCCACAGTCGCAGACCTCAAAGAATCGCGGTCTGCGCCAGCCCGGCGAAAGAACACGCGAAAAAGGGGCAAATTTTAGGGGAAACAAAGCCACTATCTGGTTTAGAATGAGTGAGTTGACTCAAAAATGGCCGAAAAACAAAGCCAATTTCGTTTGACCTCGCCTGGCTGTAGCGCCGGCCTGTGACCGTCGCGTGAAAAACAAAGTCAACCTCGTTTACAATCTCAATCCAATGAAACCGCGGCTCAGCACGCGCTGGAACCTGACGCCGCGCGAGGCGATGCGCCTTCAGGAGCGGCTGCGCGAGCGCGTCGTGCTCGAAGACCGCTTCGACGGGGTCCGTACCGTTGCGGGCGCTGACTTGGCCTTCGACCCCGCGACTGACGATGCCGTGGCCGGCGTCATCGTCTACCGGTTCCCCCGGCTCGAAGAGGTCGATCGCCGGATGGCGTGGCGCAAGCTGCGTTTTCCTTACGTGCCAGGATTGCTTTCATTCCGGGAGAGTCCGGTCTTGCTGGCGGCGTTCGCTCGCCTGCGCACGGAACCGGATTTGATCCTGATCGACGGTCACGGGCGCGCGCACCCGCGACTGTTCGGCATTGCATCTCATATCGGGGTGCTGTTCGACAAGCCCACGATCGGGTGCGCGAAGTCGCTCCTGGTGGGCGATTGCGCGGAGCCCGCCGCGCAGGCGGGTTCGACCAGCCCGCTCCTGCTTCGCGGCGAACACGTGGGGATGGTGCTGCGCAGCCGGCAGAACGTCAAACCCATTTACGTGACGCAAGGACATCGCGTATCCCTCGCCACGGCGGTCGAGCTGGTCCGGCGATGCCTCGACGGCTTTCGCATTCCCAAACCCACGCGCGAAGCGGATCGTTACGTGCGCGAGTTGCGGCGCAAAGACTAGGGAGTCGGGAATAGGGAGTAGAGAGTCGGGGAGCTCCCGACTCCCTACTCCCTACTCCCTACTCCCTAGTCACGCTATAATGCGCGGGGGTCTCTATGGAAAATGCTCCAGCAGGGGAACACCGAAGCGCGAAGGCAGGGGATCATCGAACGGCACGACGGCGCCGAGGGGCTGGTGTTCGTGGGCATTCGCCGGCGTGGAGTCCCGCTGGCGGAGCGTCTGGCGAGGAAGATCGGGGAGATCGAAAAAGTGTCGCCCCCCGTGGCGACGCTCGACATCACGTTTTACCGGGACGACCTGTCGACCGTGGACTCCAAGCCCGTGGTCCACAAGCAGGCGGCGCCGTTCTCGATTGAGGCCAAGGACGTGATTCTGGTGGATGACGTTCTCTACACCGGCAGGACGACGCGCGCCGCTCTCGACGCCTTGGTAGACATGGGCAGGCCGCGACGCGTGGAACTCTGCGTCCTGATCGACCGCGGCCACCGCGAGCTTCCCATCCACGCCGATCACGTGGGCAGAACGGTCCAGACTTCAGACACGGAAGTGATCGAGGTCCGCCTGCGCGAAGTGGACGGCGAAGAGCGTGTGATGCTGTGTGAGAAACAGTAGGCGCAGAAGTTCCTCAAACTGTTCGGAAGGTTCCTCACCCGGCACTGTGCGGCCCACTCGCGGAGGGAGAGGACGCCAAATCAAGGCCGATACTCACCTCTCCCAGGGGGAGAGGGGGTGAGGGGGTGTGCTAAGCGCGAGTCAGCATCGGGCTACGAACTGCCGATCAGCACACCGGTGATAAAAACGAGAAGCCCGCCCAGGCCGACCTGTAAAGCGGCCGAGAGTGCCGGGGTCTCCATGTAACGGTGCCGCACCCACGAGATAACAGCCAGCTCGAGCAGAACAACCAGTATCGCTGCCGTCATCGCTATACTGAAGTCGGGAATCAGGAATGGCAGGGTGTGGCCGACGCCGCCGAGCGCGGTCATAAGGCCGCACACGCCTCCGCGCACCCAGGGGTGCCCCCGTCCCGTGAGGCTTCCGTCATCCGAAAGCGCTTCCGCAAAACCCATGCTTATTCCGGCTCCGATGGAAGCCGCCAAACCGACAACAAAGGCGTCCCGGCTATTGCGGGTGGCAAAGGCCGCCGCGAAGACCGGCGCCAGGGTGGAGACGGAGCCATCCATCAGGCCGGCCAAGCCGGGTTGCACGATCTGCAACACGAAGAGCCGTCGGTTGGCCTCGTCCTCCTGCCGCTTGACGTCGGCGTGGAGTTTTTCTTTCCCTAACGCCTCCGCCCGGTCCTGGTGCGTGCGCTCCTCTTGCGCGAGATCGTCGAGTAACTTCCGCACCGAGACGTCCCGCGCTCGGGCCGCCGCCTTCTCATAGAATCGGCGGGTCTCTACCTCTATGGCGCTCGCCTGATTCCGCACTGTGTCCAGCCCGAGAGGACGTATCAGCCACACGGGCCGGCGATTGATAAAGCCCTTCACGTCGTGGCGGCGAATGAGCGGAATGTGGTCGCCAAACTTCTCCCGGTACAGGTCCATCAATCGCTGCCTGTGGCCCGATTCCTCGGCGCGCATGCCGTCGAACACGGCGGCGGAGGCAGGAAAATCCTGGCGAAGACCTTCGGCAAAATCCGCGTAGACGCGCTCATCCTCTTCCTCGAGAGAGATGGCAAGAGCCAGGATCTCGCGTTCGGAAAGGCTGTCAAAGTTGCGCACATTCGCCTCCTCGGCGTGGGTTACGTGGCTCGCGCCCCGGCGATACTGCGTAGATCGCGCCGGCGCCGATCACCCCTGCGAGAGACATGATCAGCCAAGCGAGCCGGTAGCTGTGGTAAGCGTCGAAGATTCTGCCCGCCATCCAAGGCGCGAACCACTGCCCGAGCGAATAGCCCATGATCAGCAGCGCCAGAAGTTTCCCAAGGGACGCGAGCCCAAAGCATTCGGCGGTGACGAGTGGGATGAGCATGTAGTCGGCGCCCATGGCGAACCCGAAGACCAGCGCGAATCCCCAGGCCGCCGCAGGGCGCCCGGCCAGAAACAAGAGGGGGATCGACAGCCCCAGGACCACGTAGAACAGGGCCATCACATTCTTCTTCGTGTAACGGTCTGCGACGTATCCCACGATCACTCGGCCCCCCAAGCTTGCCATGAGCAACCCGCTTGAGACTCGGGAAGCCCGTGCGGCGGAGTATCCCTGGTCTTTGAGAAAAAGGATGAAATGCTGCACCACGGTCCCGATGGCGCCAATGGTCAGCGTACAGCCCGCCAGGATCAGCCAGAAATTGACGCTGCGCAGCGCGTCGCGCACGCCTGCGTCTCCCGTTGGCGACAAAGAGATCGTTGAGGGGGGCCGGAAGCTTCCGTCTTCGAGTTTCGAATTTGGAATCTCCAATTTCGAATTTCCGGGAGCGCTGAGGGAAGCGGAGGCCCCCTTGGGAAAAACCCCAGAGTCCTGGGTGCGGGCGGGACGCCCGCGCTCCGTAAGGGTCTCGGCCCCGTCAGGAGCGAGTCCCAAGTCCTGCGGCCGGGAGCGCGTGACCCACTGGGCCACCGGGAAGAGCACCATCAGAATCAGCACGCCGATGATCTCGAAGGCGCGACGCCAGCCGTACCGCTCGATCAGCCCGTTAATCAGGAGCGGCGAGGCGACGCCGCCCAACCCCAGCCCGAGGTAAGCATAGCCCATGGCCCTGCCGCGCTTGGCTCGGAACCAGTTCGAGATCAATACCTGATTGGGAATCGGCCCGGTCAGGACGTACCCCGTCACTTCTGCGATACAAAGGAGGTAGTAATGCCACAGCCGCGACATGAAGCCCATCAGGACCAGCGGCACACCCACAAACCAGATCCCCATCTGAATCACCGGGCGCACGCCCCAGCGGTCGATCATGACGCCAGCCAGGAATCCAAGGACAGCCGCCGCGACCAAAAAGCCAAGAAGAAAACCCAAGATCAACTGAGCCCGGGTGAATCCGAGGGAGCTGACCAGCGAAGGATAGAAAACGGGGAAGCCGTAGTAAATGATCCCGACGGAGAAGAAAAGGTTCAAGAAGGCGGCGAAGACAATCCACCAACCGTAGAAGACCCGTGTTGGCCTGCCAGCGCGCATGACGGCGAAATCCGAAACTCGAAAATCGAAATTGGAAAGTCGAAACTGGTGTACGGTTTAGGTCTCTGCCCTACTGTTCTTCACCCAAATTCTGGACCCAAAATCCCGCACACAAGCTCCGGCCTTCCCGGATGACGGTTAGGCCCTCGGTACATCCGCGTGAGGGGCCGGGAGAACTCAAAGCCCAGCGATTGCGCCAGCCCACAGGCAAAGCGGTTGGGCTTCACGCAGTCCACAAAAATCGCTTCGCCTTTTGATCGCCGCAGGAATTCGACCAGCAAGCCGCGGGCGGAGGATTCGTCCCGGGCTATCCAGGGGCCGAGATGGTCCGCGCGCGAGCCTCGACGCCCTAAAGCGTACCCTTGCAGTTTCCCTCGGTCTCTGGCCTCCAAAGTGAAACTCGGTGTGTCGTCGTCGAGCGACTTCAGCAAACCGCCTCGGTCGGCGCCGAACACGTCGCGGTCGAATTCGACGATTTCTTCCACATCCGGCTGCGAGGCGAACGGAAGTGAGGCAGATGGCTCGGCCAGTCCAGCCGCAGCACGCTCCCGTGGCGCGGCCGAGCCTCCGGCGCCGGCGAGGCCCGGTTGCCGCTCGAGCGTCCACCGCTCGACTTCATATTCGCTTACAAAGCCTAACTTCGCGTAGATCGGCCTGCCCTGAGGCGTGGCATCCAGTTTGAGCGTGGATACGCCAACTGCGTCCAGGTGCTCGATGGCCTTTGCCAGCAGCCGCGTTCCAATGCCCCGACCGCGGCGCTCCGGATCGACCAGGACCATACCGATCCAGGCGAACCGCCCCTCGTAAACGATGGTCGTCGCGGTGCCGCACACTCGCCCGTCGAGCTCCGCCACGAAGCAGCCCGCCGGGCTGGCGCGAAGGAAGCGCTCCCAATCCGAAGGCGTCTGGTTCCAGCCTGCAAGCTCTTTGAGCCGCATCCCCGCCGGAATGTCAGCCTCGGTCATCAGGCGGAAGTGTGGGCTCATACAGACAGGAAGTCGAAAGTCGAAAGTCGAAAGTCAAAAGTCAATTGCTACGAAACTCTATTTTAATCGGCGACTCAATCGCCCGATGACTCAATGGCTTATTGGCTCAACGGCTCAATGATTTTATCCCATTGGTCGCGGCACCACGCGGCTGTCTCGGCCACATTCTGCGCGCCTTTCAGTCCGAAGCGCTCGCCCAGATCGAGCAGCCAGACGAGGAAGCCGTCTTGCGGGTGAAAGAGTATTTGGTGCAGTGCCTTGTCTGTTTTGTTTCCGGCTCTCATCGTGAACTCGCTGTCCGGCAGCTGAAAGATGGTGTGCATCTGGAAGCTCGAGGCGCCGCGCACCAGATACTCGGCGGCAATGCGGCCGGAATGGATATCGCCGGTGGCCGAAACAGGCAACCGCTCACGTACACGTCCCGGCTCTCGACCGTCGGACTCGAGCGCCAAGAACCTCTCCAGTCCAGCCAAATTCCGGCCGCTCAAGTCGGGTCCGCCGTAGGCCACTCCGACTTTACCCTCAAACTGCTTGGCGGGGTCAAACAGCCGATTGGCGTAAGCCAGGAAGTCGGCGCGCTCTTCGCCCGGCGGAGCGGCCTCGACCGCGTCGAGCATGCGAAGCTGGAATTCGTCCTCGAAGAGGGCGTTGAAAATCTTGAGACCGACGTGGACCTGCCCGGGCGCGGCGCGGTGGACGAGGCGCGGAACCGTTCCGAGCCATTCAAGGATTTTGGCCTGCTCCGCCGCGCGCTCCGAACCCGCGAGCGTCGGACTGAAGTCTTTTTCGAGCGGCATCACCTGCTCGCCCCGATGCCTCTTCCAAACCTCGAGCAGCGCCTGCGTGGTGAACGTGTACTCATCCTCTTTCCAGAAATTCTCTTTCGGGGTCGGCAGATGATACTTCACCGAGGGCGCTACTTGCATGGCTGCGTCCTCGGCTGCCGTGAGCGCCTGATGGAAGAGTTCGAGATAAGCGGCAAAGGAGTCGAACCAGCCTCGGCCCTTCCAGGTGACCGTCCAGCCGCGTTCACCGCTCCGCCCGCAAATGGGCTCGACCAGCATGCGCGTTTCGGGGATCGCCCATTCGCGCATGGTCTGCTCGCCCCGCCGGTCCTGGGCGATGACCGTTTTGAGCACTACGAAGCCAAGGCCGGAGGCGGCGTCGCGCTCCACCTGGTGCCGCGCCAGCGACAACTGTCCTGAAGCCTTGCCAAAGGGATTCTTGACCCGCAGGCCTCCATAAACGCTGGTGAGGTCGATTCCATACGTCGTGAGAACGTAGGACTCGAGCGGCCGGGGCAGCCCGTCGCGAAACCTCTCAAAGTCCTTGCTGAGTTGCATCGCATTTCGTTCGCCAGGGTGCGGCGTCCCACGAAGCCGGAATCGAGGCGGAAGGTGTTCCCACATGAGAACTCGGGACTCGGGATTCGGGGCTCGGGGTTCGGGCCTGCTTTTCGTGCCCCTCACCCGGCCTCATGGCCGCCCTCTCTCAACGGAGACTGCGCGTTAAAGCCCTACGAGCGATCTCCACACCGCGGACGCGCCTTGAGGGAAGCTCGCCGAGCGCCCGCAGAGTCTTCCCGATGGCCACAAACTCGCCCTCTTCGAGTTCCGGCCCCCAAGGATCGTGCGCCGATTCGCGCTCGATGACCCCGAGATGCGCCAGCACCCAAAGCATCCGGCGGATGTAGCCCTCCATCGGCGGCACGAAGGTGACCTGCGAGAGGCGATCGACGGCCTCGGACAGCGCGAGGAATGTGGCGGCCTTGCCGTCAAAATGGGCGCGCATGAGCTTGTGTTGCAGACCGGTGCAGGCCGCCCCCATGCCAATCAGCGCGGCGCGCGCTCCACACATCAAGCTGTAACCCAGAAACCGGTCCTCGCCGGTAATCAGCAGCTTCCTGGGAAACTCGCCGGCCACCAGGTGGGCGACGCTTTGAAATGTCATCACGGAGTCGAGCGTGGCCAGCTTGATCCCCACCACTTGCGGCAGCGCGAGCAGTCTGCGGAGGAGTTCGGGCGAATACGCAATGCCTCCCGCCGCCTCGTAGAGATAAAAGAGAATGAGCGGAGCGCCCAGTCGAGCGAGCTGTTGGTGATAGTCGAGGACCAGCGCCTCCAGGTCGGGTGAGCGGCGAAACGGCGAGGGCGCGTGGACCAGAAACACGTGCGCGCCTCCAGCCAGGGCGTC
>QHZK01000235.1 GCA_003224635.1 Acidobacteriota bacterium
TGACCAGGACGTCGGCATGGTATTGGTCCCCCGGGTAAGGGAAAATCCACCCGAAGTTGGTGGCAAAGTTATCGGGAGAGCCGCGATTAGGGTGGGGGTAGTACTTTTCCTGGACGGTCAGAGGCAACTGGCTCAGGCGGCTGGGGTCGATGACGTTGCGTTGGCCGTTGAACACAAAGGGGTTCTCTACAGTAACAGGGGCCGGGTTGAGTGCCGTGTTCGAGCAGGTGATGCTATGCGCTGTCGTGGGATCGAAGATCGCGCCTGTATCGAACATGGGATCACCCGCGCCCGGCTGGACGCAGGGTGAGGACATCGTGCCCGTCAGGAAAGATGAGAAATCGCCCTTCCGCATCTTCTCCGTGGGCACGTTCTCCAGGAAGAACGTGTGTTCGGGCACGCGCTCGGCGTTCCAGAGACCGTAGAAAAACGTCTTGTCTCTGATAATCGGTCCCGAGCCGCTCAGGTTGAAGGTGTGATATAGCTTCAAGGGCTTCTGGTCTTCGAAAAACCCTCGCGCCCCCAGGGCCGAATTTCGGTGATAGTAAGAGGCCTCGCCGTGATATTGGTTGGTCCCGCGCTTGGTGATGGTGTTGTAGTAGCCGATGCGCCCGAACTCGGCGCTGTTGTTCACTGCCTCCACTTTAACTTCCTCCACGTCCTCCATGTTGACCGTCTGAGTGTTGAGGTTTTCCTCCTTCACCCCGTCCATGCCCATATCCAGATTGGCGCCACCCTGTCCCGCCATGTAAACACCGAACTCGTTTCCCGCGTCGGTTACGATCTGCGGCATGGTAGCGAGTACGGGAAGTGGTGAAGAGTAGGAGTTGGCTGGCATTGGAGCAAGGTGGTACTGCTCTCCGCTGAAGTCTGATCCGATCTTCCCGCTCTCTGTTTGGATGACATTTGCCGCTCCGCTCACCTCTACGCGGGTCGAGGTAGTGCCAACCTCGAGTTGAACGTCGACTCGCTTGACCTGGTCGCTTGCGATGAAGATGTCATTCTCCACCAACGTCTTGAAGCCGGTTCGAGTGGCTGTCAGGCGGTAGGTGCCCTCCTTGAGCGCCGGAACCTCGTAGTTGCCCTGGTTGTCGGTAATGACTTTTCTCAGCGTAATGCCGGTTGCCACTTCCTCGACTGTGACTTCCACCCCGGGCATAACTCCTCCGGATGGGTCGGTCACGGTGCCCCGAAGCGTGGATAAACCCTCCTGTCCCCGCGAAGCGGCGGGGAGCAACAAGAGCAGGACCGGAAGCAGAAAGCGAACGGTCGTCCATGGCCAGCGCCCGAAGAGGGCCTCCTGCCGGCTGACCGGACCAGTTCCGATTGGGGCAGTCATAGCTTCCTCCTTGAACCTTTCTTGCGATTCATACAGACTCCGTACACTCGGCTCTGAAAGTCACACGCCGTCACCGCCTATAGCACCCGTGATTGCGGGTTGTCAACGGCCAGCGTGATGGTGATGCTGGCAAACCGGGCACCGGAAAGAGATCGAAACCGCCTGTGTGACACAACACGATCCCGCGAGCGTGGCGCCTTGTCCTCCCGCGCTGCAGCAGCATTGTCGGTAACCCCGCCCGCCGTGCGCCATGCTTTATTCTTCTATCGCACGGGAGTCAATTTCCAAACGTGGGGACCTGGGCCGGCGGGAAGATCAATCGTAAGGTCGTGGAGCAAGTCCGTTGCCTTCAGCCGGGTCGTCGTCCTGCCATCGACAGAAACAGCAAGACCCGGGGCCGCTTTCAGCTTCTCTAGAAACGGATCGGAGAGCGAGACGCGCCACGAGGAAGGATGTTGGTCAAAATAGAGACCATACGGCTCCTCATCATCGAAGGTGAGCTGCCAGTCGCCCGTCGTGCCCGTCGTGCCCGTCGTGGAAGACGTGATGCGCGCGTGGAGATAGCCGACGTACTCGTTTGCGCTTATGGTCCTGTAAGCAGGGGACAATCGCGCCCAAAGCCGGTTGACGAAGTCCGGCTGGAGCGCGACGTCACGATCATGAAACACCATCATCGCCGGGCCGTCGGGATGGGGCCGGGACATCTGGGCATCGAGCGCATCGAGGCGATCGAAGCTGGTCGTAAAGTGCGGTGATACGCCTGTCATATCCAGAACCAGGTCTCGGTCAAGATAGTAGTAAAAGTCCGGCTCGGCGTGGTAAAGCCCGAAGCCTGCCTGGGCCGCGACCCGACCCGTGTTGTTGAACTGGGACTTCGACCAAGCGCCGCCCCCAGGCCTCAGCTCGAGCGGACGTTGGCCGAAATCCTCTTGCAGGCACTGGAGTGAGCGTTTCAAGCGAAACAGTTGCACGATCGCCGGACTCTCCGTCCCGCGCACAAGGTCCCCGAACTCCGTATACCAACCACCCGCCGACGCTTCTCCCTCCAAATCGGCCGTCCACCAAGGGCCAGGAGGCGACTCCAGGTCCGGCTGCATGTGCGTCCAGCCGTGACTCTGAATTTCCAGAACTCCGGCTTCGACCGCGGCCTTCAGACCCCTTTGTGTGGACGCGTAGTCTTGCTCCACACCAAATGCGTCGGTGAACCTCTGCGTCCAAGGAGACACGATCCGCTTTGTTTTCCGGTCGACATATCCGGTAATGACGTTGGCGGCGACGACGGCTCCTCGCTTCTCTAGAGGCGCGATCAGGTTTTCGCGAATTGACTTTTCGTCAGGCTCCTGATATTTCCAATAAGAGAGGTACCCCTTGTCGGACGTTCCCCAATCGTCGATTTCCACCTCAACGCGACCCGCGTAGTCCACATTGGGCCGCACGAGGTAACCCAGGCTCCAGACGAGCGAACGAAAGAAGAGTTCTCTCCAATAAGGCGAATCACGGAGTTCAGCCAAGTTTTTCACGCCCAGCCAGATGGCAGCCGTTTCCGCGCCCGGACTGTTCAAGGTCAGCGTCGGATGCGTGGTCTGCGCGATGAGAATTTTCGCGCCTCGAGGGTCCACCCAAAGACGTGTCCCGAAATCCCAGGCCGTATCCAGAGGGTCCATGCTGTGGCTTGCCAGCTCCCGTGTGATGAAATGGGGCTCGGTTACACGAAGAGGCTCCGTGGCGGTATAAGGCGCCTTGAACTTCAGTCCTAGAAGCTTCTCGAGTGTTGGGTCAAGGAAGCGCGACCTCGCGACCAGCAAGCTCGCCCCGCCCTCTACCGCTTCGGCCAGCGAGCCGAGATTCTGCTCGGTATATGAAGGTGAATCGGCGACCCAGATGAGGACGCCATAGCGCGTGCTCCCAGAACGATCCAAAAGGTAGGTATTGTCGAGGTGTTGCTGGTCCAACCGCAGGATGTCGAAAGGGACCGACCAGGCTTTGAGCAGCGCGGCTACGGGCTGAAAGTCATCCTTCTCATGATCGACAAGCATGGACGTGGGGTCGCTCCAGCGATCGACGATGAGAAGAGCCCGGTAGGGCTTGATCGCCCAGGTTGTGGCTCGACCCTCACCCGCCGCGGGCCCCACTACCAAGGAGAAGAACAAAACCAGAGCAGCGAGAATTTTCTCCAAGTTTTCCGCCCCCATTTCTGAGTCAATGGACCGGAGCAATAGTATAAGCGCGCGGTCAATCGAGGACGAGGGGTACGGCGCGCCTTGTCCCCACGGTTGGGTTCACCGTCTTGAAAGTTGCACGCCGGCCTATTCGAGGAGCCTGCGAAATCCAACGCGGGCGTGGCGAAGGAAGCTCCTGGCTTGCCACTAGCCGCTCGCCTCTTCCCACGGGCGATTGCGCCCTGTGCGCTGGCCGGGTATAGTGATGGTCGTTATCGGTCGGGCGATACTGTGCGTCAGACCGGGGTCGGATCGATCGAGGCCAGATAGATCGGGGCCGGATAGATACCGGATAGATAAAAGATCGACGAGGTGCTGTTGACGGCGCTCAAGTGGACGGTCCTGGTCGTGGCCGCCTTGCCTTTCGTCTACTACCTGGTGGCAATCGGTTGCGCGTGGGGGTTCTTCCGCCGCCGGCGCGAGGACCTCGATGACTTCACACCTCCGGTCAGCATCCTCAAGCCGGTGCGGGGGCTCGACCGCGAGGCCTACGAAAACTTCGCCAGTTTCTGCCGCCAGGACTACGCCGAATACGAGATCCTGTTCGCAGTTGCGGACAAACAGGACGCCGCGATTCCAGTCATCCGGAAGCTGATGCGGGACTTCCCTCAGTTGCCCGTCCGCCTTCTGGTTGGGTTCGATGACCTCGGCTCCAACGATAAGGTGAACAAGCTTTGCCGCCTGGCGCGCGAGGCGAGACACCGCCTGCTCGTGATCAGTGATAGTGACATCCGCGTCGACCGCGGCTACCTGCGAAGTGTGGTCTCGCCCCTCCGGGATCCCCGAGTCGGCGCCGTCACCTGCCTGTACGTGGGACTGGCGGAGCCGCGTTTGTGGTCGGAACTCGAGGCCATTAACCTGACGTCGAATTTCCTGCCCGGGGCGCTGGTGGCGCGCCAGCTAGAGGGCGTGAGATTCGGCATGGGCTCGACGATCGCCATCACGCGCGATGGCCTGCGCGAGATTGGCGGGTTTGAGTCTCTGGTTGATTTCGCCGCGGATGACTTCGAGGTGGGCCGTCGCGTCGCGGCGCGCGGATATCGGGTCGAGCTTTCGTCGCGCGCCGTACACACCGTGTGTGCCTCGCCGACGGCAGGGGAGTTTTTCGAAAGGCACTTGCGGTGGGCGGTGGGCCTGCGCAATTCGCGTCCCGCGGGACATTTCGGCTGGATTTTAACCCAGGGCCTTCCGTGGACGTTGGCAGCCATCGCCGCACGCCATTCCGCCTTCATCGCGGCGGGCTATTCGGGCGGCTACGTGACGCTGCGCTTGGCCATGGCCTGGACGGTCGGCGTTTGGGGACTGCGGGACCAGGTGTTGCGGAAGAAATTATGGCTGGTGCCTCTGGTTGATGCGCTGGGATTCATCATTTGGGCGCTGAGCTTTGTTTCAAGCCGCATCCACTGGCGCGGAAGCAGATTCTACGTGCGCGGCGGGCGATTGGTCCCGCTGCCCCAAAAATAATTTGTCCCATCCGTCTCACTTGCATCGCCACGATGTGATATGGTCGATGCTTGGCATCGCGGCAGGTAGTGGCCACGGTTAATTCGTCGTTTGAATTAACCGTAGGTTCTTTAATAGCGGAGAAAGGCCCACGGTCAGAAAAACCCTGACCTCGGCTGCGCGCGTCTAGTCATGGAATTCTGGATCATGACAAAGCACGTTGACGGCGAACGGGGTAGCGCGCGTGTCTACTGGCGTATTCGGCGCTGCGGCCGGCGACGAGCGGGAAAAGCTCAAAAAGGGGAATTTTTTCGGGGAACGAAGCCGCTATCTAATTTAGAATTAACAACTTGACTTAAAACAGGCCGAAAAACGAAGCCAATTTTTAGGCTTAACCTTCACTCTTCGGGTTTTTCCGCAACCTGAACGCGGCCCTCTTCTTGGAGACGATTGGATGGTCGGACGAGCTTTGCTGTTGATTGCAATCGCTGGACTCGCGTCCTCTACGGTGTATTTGTTCCTCGCCCTAATTGCCGCTCTGCGGTTTCGGTTTGCGCCTCCTGAAGCTTCCCCGTCGGGCGAGCGTGATGCGCCCTTGCCTGCCGTGAGCCTTCTAAAGCCGCTGCACGGGATGGAGCCCCATTTGGAAGAGAATCTGGAAAGCTTTTTCCGCCAGGATTACCCGGCCTTCGAGATGATCTTTGGCACTCGTAACGGGAGCGATGCGGCTCTCGGAGTTGTGGAAGCGCTCCGGTGGAAATATCCCGGCGTCAAGACAAGAGCGATCCTCTCGGGTGAGCCTGCTTACCCCAGTCCCAAAGTGTACGCCGTGGAAAAGATGGCAGCGGCGTCATCCTATCAGTATCTCGTGATCACAGACAGCGACGTGCGAGTTACCTCCGACTTTCTGAAGCGAATAGTCCCGCCGCTCCTCCAGCCGAGCGTCGGGCTGGTCACCTGTATGTATCGCGGGGTGCCGACCGGGGGACTGTGGTCCGTGCTGGAAGCGCTGGGCATGTCCGTGGAAATGACATCCG
>QHZK01000236.1 GCA_003224635.1 Acidobacteriota bacterium
ATACGTTTCGCCGAAGCGCGTCCTGTTGACCTATGAACTCCCGCTCAACGAGATCGTGCTCGACTTCTACGACCGGCTGAAGTCGGCCTCGCGCGGATACGCCTCGCTCGACTACCACTTCTCAGGCTACTGGGAATCGGACCTGGTCAAGGTGGACCTGCTCGTCGCCGGCGACCCGGTCGACGCGCTGTCTTTCTTCTGCCATCGCGAGCACGCCCAGCCGCGAGCCCGCACCCTGTGCGAGAAAATGCGCAAGCTGATCCCGCGCCAACTCTTCGAGATTGCCATCCAGGCCAGCATCGGGTCGAGGATTATCGCCCGCGAAAACGTTCCGGCCGTCCGAAAAAACGTCCTGGCCAAGTGCTACGGCGGAGACATCTCGCGCAAACGCAAGCTGCTCGAAAAGCAGAAAGCGGGCAAGAAGCGGATGAAGCGCGTGGGCCGCGTTGATATCCCGCAGGAGGCGTTCCTGGCGGTGCTGAAGGTGACCGATTGAAAGTTAAGCGTGCCATTCGAAAGGCGGCGCTACCACGAGTTGTTTAAGATGGCTGTGGGTGGTAGCATGAATGTATGGAATTTCGCGATGCGGTCCGGCATCTGGAGAGCCTGGGGTTAACCGTAGAGAACGTCGCCCAGGAACGGCGTCGGAAGGCCCGTCGCATGCGAACTCCTCCAATCGCTCGGAATCCGACCGTCCGGCGAGTCCCGGTCCAAATTGTCAGGGAAGGGAAGATGCCAAAGAAGCTCGCCGAAATGATCCGCCAAAGCCGTGCCGAAATCCGCATTTCTTTCCGATAGCGAACGATCGAGTGAACGGGCCATCCAGATACCACCGAGAGTATGGGATGAACTGGACTCCTACGAGAAGAATCTCCAATCGAAATTCATCCGCACATTCCGCCTGGTCAGCAGGAACCTGGGCCACCCTTCCCTCGTCGAGCTGATTAGCCAGGGACGCGAGAGCTTCTATCGAGTACGGGTCGACCCGAACTACCGCATCCACCTCGAACTTTACGATAACTACTATCTGATCTTGGCAATCGGACCTCACCGTTTGGAAGGTATTGGGTGAGCCCTTCAGAGCCAACAATTCCTGAAGACGCCGGCGCACAAACGCCGTCACCCCTCCCTTTTGGCCTCCAGCGTGTCTTCGTTGGTCCTTACGGGATTCGCGCCGGCTGGCGATTGCTGCTCTTCGCCGTGATCGCGGCCGCTTTCGCCGGGATCCTCGCAGCGCCACTGAGCCTTCTTGGACCCCACGCTCCGCTTGGGGGAACGTTCGGGCCCGCCGCGCTCCTGCTCGGGGAAGGAATTCCTCTCCTTGCCGCCCTGCTCTCGGCTGCAGTTATGGCGCGCATTGAAAAGCGGTCTTTCGCCGACTACGCGTTACCGGGACGGGGCGCTTTCGGGGTCCAGTTCTGGCGCGGCGCCGCTTGGGGATTCCTGGCGCTGAGCGCGCTGTTGCTCGTGGTGAGCGCGGCCCAGGGCTTTTCGTTTGGGACGCTTGCCCTCGGTGGAGGCAAACTGGCCTCCTACGCCGTTCTCTGGGCGCTGGCCTTTCTGCTCGTGGGGTTCTGTGAAGAGTTCCTCTTTCGCGGGTACGCGCTCTACACGCTCTCGACCGGCATCGGATTCTGGCCCGCGGCCGTGCTGCTTTCCGCGCTCTTTGGCGCCGTCCACCTTACCAATGCGGGCGAAACATGGATCGGCGGACTGTCCGCTGCTCTGATCGGGCTCTTCTTTTGTTTCACCGTGCGACGCACCGGCGGCCTGTGGTTTGCCATCGGGCTGCACGCCACGTGGGACTATTCGGAAAGCTTCATGTACTCGGCGCCCGACAGCGGCGCCATGGTCCCCGGACACCTGCTTAATTCGTCGTTTCATGGCCCCAGGTGGCTCACCGGCGGGACGGTCGGTCCCGAGGGCAGCGCGCTGGTGTTCGTCGTTATCGCGGGGCTGTTTGTCGTTTTCGACCGGCTTTATCGCGAGGTTCGATTTCCCGTTTCGAAACTCGAAATTCGAAACTCAAAAGGGGCAAGCCAAAGCTCGGCATTACCGCTGGCTACCGACCACTGACAACGGACGCTTAACCCAACAGGGGATTGCTCCGAGAGCTCTATGGAACTCAAGACAGTCAAGATTGAAAAACCCGCGGACCTGAATTTCATTCTGGGCCAGTCGCACTTCATTAAGACCGTGGAGGACCTGTATGAGGCCATCGTCCAGACCGTTCCGGGGATGAAATTCGGGCTTGGCTTCTGCGAATCCTCGGGACCGGCGCTCGTCCGCCACGCGGGAAATGACGCGCGACTGATCGAGCTGGCCCGGAAGAACGCGCTGGCCCTCTCGTGCGGTCACTGCTTCATCATTTTCATGGAAAGCGGTTTTCCCATCAACATTTTGAACACCATCAAGAACGTGCCGGAGGTTTGCCAGGTGTTTTGCGCCACGGCCAACCCGGTGGAAGTCATCGTGGCGGAGACGGAGCAGGGCCGCGGCATTCTTGGCGTCATCGACGGAGTCAAGACCAAGGGGATCGAGACCGAGGCGGATATCAAAGTGAGGAAGGAATTCCTGCGCAAGATTGGCTACAAGCTGTAGGGGGCGCTTCCGCCCGGCGGGTCATCTTTCACTCCAGGCCGTTTTACATGAGCTCGAAGTGGTTGATAGCAGGCTTATTGAGAGGGTCATCAATCTTGACAGCCGGAATGACCCCGTGCTGGTATAAGGGTTGCGGTTTGACACCAGTCAGAGAGCTGAGTTCCGCTCGAAGGAAGGTGAACGGATGGGTGACGGCGAGGAGACCGAAGGCGACGCGCTCTACTGCCCCACTTGCGGCCGTGAAGTGGACGACCCCTTGGTGTGCGGCGATTGCGCGGCGGTTATCTGCCGCAAGTGCGGAACTCCGCTCGAAAAGCCGGATGAGCTCGGAATTGGCTGAAGAACGTCATGGGTCCGTTGTCATTTGTCCTTTGTCGCTTCCGCGATGAGATGTCAGCACGCCCGGACTTTGTGGACGAACTGCTGGAAATAAGGGCACCTTTGTGCGATGCGATCGATCTCCGCGGCGGCCGCAACTTCACCATAGACGGCGGGGAAAGCGGGAAGGTGCGCCTGAGAAAGCATGCGCCGGAAGAGGTCATCTGCCTTTCTTGCCTCTTCAAGGGGGTCGCCAACGGCTTGAGCAGACGGCGTCTTGCCTCGCCGTCGCGCAACCTCGTTCACTGCTTGCTCGTCCGCGAGCAGCCAAGTCTCCACCATACGTCTTGTTGCCAGGAAGTGAACAGGAAAGGCTGGCTGAAACCCTGACTGGACAAGAATTCGAGCCAACTCGTCTTCGACGGATCTGGGATCGTGGCAGTCGGAGTCCCGAATGACGAGCGCCTTGTCTACTTGATACTCCAGGTGCCACTGGAAGTTTTTCAGCCAGTCGACAAACTTTCGACGAAGTTGCACGACATCTCCGCAGGGCCTCTTTTCCACGTGTTCCGCATCAGGCCGAATCTTTCGTATCAGAGTTGAGTACACCTCTGCGTCGCGCTCTGCCTCGACAACGATTCCAAAGATCATTACTCTTCGCCAAGAGCCCCTGTAAACATGAGGTCGCCGAGCCCCAGAACCTCGTCCTCGACCAGCTTGCGCAAGTTGGCCTTGTCACTCGGGCGCACTACTTTGGTTTCGCCCTTTTTCTTCTCGACCCACAGAATCTCATCAAGATTCATCTGGTCGATCACATATGGCGATTGCGTAGTCAGAATGATCTGGGATGGTGGAACTCCGCGGTCAGCAACCTCCTGTCGAACCTGTCGTAGCAACGCCACGAGAGTTTCGAAAAGCTTGGGATGAAGATGATTCTCGGGTTCCTCAATGCAGAATAGAGTGCCACCCAGATCATCTGGAGCGTAAATGAGCGACAGGAAGGCGATAAACACTAATTCGCCGTCCGACATCTGAAAGAGAGAGACGGGGCGAAGCAAGTCTCGCTCCTGCGACGCCAGATAAACTGTCCCTTGCTGGGTCGGCCAGGTCAAGAGGTCACGGATTTCGGGAAACATGTCCCGCGCCGCCTCCGCAATGCGACCGAAGGCTTCGGGTGAACGGGTTTGAAGCCACATCAGCCAGGCAGAGAGGTTCCCACCGTGGGGGTCGAGAACACTGCCCGCAGTCATTTGGTTCGCTTGCTTCATTAAACCGGGGACGAACTGATAGAAGCGCCAATTCTGCGCGAAGAATTTCAAGGGATAGCCATCCCAGTTGGGAGGCGCGATTTCCATTGCGGATCTCTGCGCCAGGACTGCCACCAGGCGATCCCCGTTAGCGTTAACCAACCAAGTACCGTCGTTGTGCCGAACGATGAGCGCCTGCTCTTTCCCGTCTTCCTGCAGGATGAGCGTCTCCTTCTGAATGTTGACATACCCTCCGACTCCGGCCACGACTTCGATCTCGTATATGAATTTCCTGTCGGCCCGAATAGGCTCGACGAACTCAATGCTTATAGACAGAAGCTTGTCCTGTCCTCCCTTCCACAGGACCTCCTCTATTCCTTGCCGGTTTGCGAGTGCGTTCACGGGCCCCCACGTTCCAAGCTTGGGAAACCAGCATTCAAAAAGGAAGGTCAACAGGTCAAGGATGTTGCTCTTGCCGCCCATGTTGGGGCCCACCAGAACATTGAGGGGGCCCAAGGGGAGGTCAACGTCCCTCAGGCTCTTGAAGTTTCGCACTTGCAGTCGCGTAATCATCGGCGCCTGCCAAATAATACGCCGGTTTCGGCTCTTTACGCTAGCGGTCAAGTTCTTTGGGGGGTGAGAGGCTGGTTGCTCAGCCTTAAAAGGAAGGGAACGCAATTCTTGACGGTACCGCCCGCATCTATAGATGCGCGACCCGCATTGCTAGTACTTCGCTACTTCCCTCGCCGCCCGCAAGATGTCCGCAGGCTGGGGCAGCACCGTGTCCTCGAGCGCTGGGTGGTAGGGAACGAAGACGTCCTTCGCAGCCAGGCGGCGCACCGGCGCATCGAGATACTCGAAGAGTTCGTCGGCAACCCGCGCCGCGATCTCCGCGCCGTAACCGAATGACAGGCAGTCCTCGTAGAGCACCAGCACGCGGCTGGTCTTCTTCACCGAGGCGCTGATCAGTTCCCAGTCGTAGGGCGCGAGCGACCGGAGGTCGAGGATTTCCGTTCGTATGCCTTCCTGCTGCTCGAGCTGCTTGGCGGCCTGCACGGCGCGCACCACGAGCGACCCGTAAGTGACGATCGTGAGGTCTACGCCCTCCCGCACCAGCTTGGCTTTGCCAAACGGGATCATGTAGTCCGGCCCCGGATACGGGCTGCGGTTGTGCGGCTGGCGGTACAGGTGCTTGGGTTCGAGGAAGAGGACCGGATCGTCCGACCGGATCGCCGTCCGCAGCAGGCCATTGGCGTCGAGCGCGGTCGAGGGCATCACCACGCGCAAGCCGGGCAGGTGCGCGAAGATCGACTCCCCCGACTGGCTGTGGTAGATTGCGCCTCCCGCCAGGTAGCCGCCGACGGGCACGCGCATGACCACCGGGCACGCCCAGCCGTTCGAAGAGCGCCAGCGCAGGGTGACGAGCTCATCGCGAATCTGCATCATCGCCGGCCAGATGTAATCGAAGAACTGGATTTCGACCACGGGTTTCAGGCCGCGCGTCGCCATTCCGGTGGCTCGGCCTACGATACTAGCCTCGGCAAGCTGCGAGTTGTAGCAGCGGGCGCTGCCGAAGCGCCGCTGCAAACCGTGCGTGGCTTTGAAGACCCCGCCCTTGCCCTTGACCCGCGGCAACTCGTCCTCGTGGCTGCAGTCCGCCACGTCTTCGCCGAAGACCACCACGCGCGGGTCGCGCGCCATCTCGTCGCGCAGGCAGGCGTTGATCGAGTCGACCATCGTCTTGGGCTCGCCGTGAAACTTCGGCGGCTGGTCGAAGCGCTCGGACGTGGGGTCGACGGTAGGTGAGTAGAGATAGAGCATCACCGACTCGGGCTCCGGCGGCGGCGCGGCCAGGGCCTGGTCCGCCGCCTCACGCAACTCCTCGTCGACCGAGTCCTCGATGGCCTTCAGTTCCTTTTCCGTCGCCACGCGCTCAGACAGAAGATATTCGGCCCAGCGCGTAAGAGGGTCGCGCTTGGCTTCGCGCTGGCGGGTCTCTTCGGACTTGTAGAGGCGCTCGTCGTCGGAGAGCGAGTGCGAGTAAGGCCGGATCACGTGGCCGTGCAAGAGCGCCGGCCCGCGCCGCCGCCGCACGTGCTCGACCGCGCGTCCCGCCGCCTCGTAGGACTCAAGGAAATCGGTGCCGTCGCATTCGAGCGCGAGCAGGTCCGGGAAATTCTTCACCAGCGCCGAAATGTTGCCGCCCGCCGTCTGCACGTCCACCGGAACGGAAATCGCGTAGCCGTTGTCCTCGATCACAAAGAACACCGGGAGCTTGCTTGCGCACGCGCCGTTCAGCGACTCCCAGAATTCGCCTTCGCTCGTCGCGCCGTCGCCCGCCGAAACGTAGACCACTTCGTCCGCGTGGAAGCTCGAGGCGAGCTCCGCCGCGTCACGCACTTGCGAGAAGTAGAGGCTCGCGTCCGCCGCGCCCACCGCTTGCAGGCACTGCGTCCCCGTGGGGCTGGATTGCGAAACGATGTGCAGGGATTTTGACGACCAGTGCGAGGGCATCTGCCGGCCGCCCGACTGCGGCTCGTCCTTGGCGCCCACGCCCTGCAGCAGCATGTCGAGCGGCGTCAGGCCGAGTTGCAGGCAGAAGGCGCGGTCGCGGTAGTAGGGATAAAACCAGTCGTAGCCGGGCTTGAGGTGCAGCGCCGTGGCCACGTTCAGGGCTTCGTGCCCGACGCCGTTGATCTGAAAATACAGGCGGTTCTGCCGCTTGAGCTGGATTTCCTTGTCGTCGAGCCGCCGCGACAGGTACATCGTGCGGTAGACGCCCGCAAGCGTTTCCCTCGAAAGCCCGCAAGCTTTCTCGATGTGCTGCGTGATTGTGCCCATTGAGCCTCGCTCGAGGATGCGCTGGCAGGCCGAACGGAACCCTGCCGGGTCCGTCGTGGCCTCGTGGTTTGCGGACACGCCTGGGCCGCTTCGGCCCGCCGCCCGCTACCCACTGACGGCAACCGCCGGCCATCCCAGGTACGACCCCATTATCAAATCCAGTCGTAACAAAGTCAATCACCAGAAGGTGCCAGTCCCGAGGCACCAATGGGCCAGCGGGCCACGACTTAGATTTAGGAATAGATTCAGGCATAGAAGTAATGACCTCCAGCCTTGCGCGCCCCACTCGCCGAGGCTCAACCAGATTGGCTTTGTTTTTCGTACGGCGGTCACAGGTGGGCGCTATAGCCAGGTGAGGTTAAGCGAGATTGGCTTTGTTTTTTTGCCATTTTTGAGTCATCTTGCTCATTCTAAACCAGATAGTGGCTTTGTTCCCCCTGAATTTTGCCCCTTTTCGCGCCTTTTTGTTCTACCAGCTCCCCAAAGCTAGCCTAGCGCAACTTCCGCTCCTTTCGCTCCGCTTAAGGGAAAGCTTTGAAGTCGCCGCCCGCCGACCTTCCGGCAGGCCGCAAAATTGGAAAAGCGGGATATTTGCTCCGCAGCTCCCCCAAACGCAACGCACGAACACCGCTCGCTCACCAAAGGTGACACCAAATCGACCCTATCACATCCAGAGGAGGCTGTGGGGACGGATGGGACGCGTGGGACAAATTATTTTTTGGGGGGTCTAAGCCGTTGATTTCAGTCCACTGCGAGACGCGTTGAGGCGCTTGGGAGGGTCGGGGACCTCGGCGACGCGGAGGTTCACGGGCTGCCCTCGCTCGTAGCGCAGCGCGCCTTCCAGCGATGCTTTGAGGTCGGCAAAAATCTTCACCTTACGCTTGCCCATGTCGTCTTTCCAATGACCTTTTAATTCCGCGATCACTTCCTTCCCCTTGCGTTTGTAGGACAGTTGGTTCATGTTCGTATTCTATTGTAAATTCGAGGAGGCAGGTGCTATTTTATCACTGTGATTTAAAGGTCACAGAGCGCCGATAAATGCGTGGAGGCAAGGCCAAGGGAGATTCGAGTCTACCAGACGGAGGAGGGCAGGGAACCGTTTTGGGAGTGGCTGGATGGAATTGCGGACCAGGAAGCGCGCGGAATCGTACTCAACAGGATAGATCGTGTAGAGCGTGGGAATCTCGGCGATTGCCAGGCAGTTGGGGAAGGAGTTTTTGAGTTGAGGATCGATTTTGGGCCTGGATATCGGGTTTATTTCGGGCAGGACGGCGACCTCGTAGTACTCCTGGGCGGCGGCACGAAGAGAACACAATCTAAGGACATTCCAAGGGCTCAGGCTCATTGGAGAAATTATCATGCCTAAGCGAACCAGCAATTATCATTCCGGGTTGATTGACAGACTCCGGAATCCCCAGGCCGCTGCGAGTTACTTGAGAGCGGCGATGGAAGATTCGCGCGAGATGTTCCTTGTGGCCCTGCGCAACGTCGCGGAAGCCCGCCAAATGTCCAAGGTCGCAGAGACCGCGAAAGTAAGCAGAGAGAGCCTTTACAGAATGCTCTCCAAGAGAGGGAACCCAACCTATAATAGCCTGGATTCGGTTCTGAGAACGGTGGGACTCAAATTATCGGTTGAACCCGTAGCGTCTGGCCGTCGGGTGGGGCGCGTATCGCGCAATGACCGCCTTTTGCGATCTGCCGACGGGTCTAAATCGCGAAGACCTTTGCGGCGGCGCCGCATCAGGTGAATAATCCATGCGTCAAATCGTCCTCGAACAGCCCGGACGATTCGCCAGCGTCGACGCGGCTCCTCCCGAGCCGCGCGCGGACGAAGCGCTGGTGCGAGTCCATCGCGTCGGGGTCTGCGGCACGGACCTGCACGCCTTTGCCGGACGGCAGCCGTATTTCACTTATCCGCGCGTGCTCGGGCACGAGCTGGGCGTCGAGGTGGTCGAGGTTCCCGCGAATGGTCGAGGCATCCGTGCGGGCGACCGCTGCGCGGTCGAGCCTTATCTCAGTTGCGGAGAGTGCCACGCCTGCCGCGCCGGCAAGTACAACTGTTGCGAGCGCCTCGAAGTCCTGGGCGTCCACACTGACGGCGGGATGCGGGAACTCATCGCTGTGCCGGTCGAGCGCCTGCACAAGTCGGAGCGGCTCTCGCTCGATCAGCTCGCGCTGGTTGAGACGCTGGGGATCGGCGCGCACGCGGTGGCGCGCTCGGGACTGCGGGCGGGCGAGGACGCGCTGGTGGTCGGGGCACGCGTCCGCGTGCTCGAGGTGAGCCCGGAGCGGCGCAAGTTCGTAGCGCGGTTGGGCGTCGAGACTTTGGAGGCGCCCGACGACCGCCTGGCCGACGTGGTCTTTGACGCGACGGGCAGCGCGGCGGCGATGGGGCAGAGCCTCGCCCGCGTGGCGCACGGCGGCCGCCTGGTGTTTGTAGGCCTGGTCCAGAGTCCCGTCTCGATTGACGATCCGCTCTTCCACCGCCGGGAGATAACGCTCTTCGCCACGCGAAACAGCGCCGGCGATTTCCCCCGCATCATCCAGATGATCGAGCAGGGCCTGATCGACACCGTGCCCTGGATCACTCACCGCTGCGCGCTTGCGGAAGTCCCCGCCCTGTTCCCGGAGCTGCCGCGCGACAAGCATTGCGTCAAGGCCATGATCGAGGTGGCCAGCCAGTGAGGCGAACGTGGACGGACTTGACCGCGTGTGGTAGGATCAGCGAATAAAAGGCGAAGCATTTTTTATTATGAACTTAGAAGAAAAGCTTCGACAACTGAAGCAGGCGGCCCAGAAGAGCACGCGCGACCGCGAGCTCGAGCGCCAGCTCGAGTACCTGCGGCGGCGGGAGCATGTCCCGAAGACGCTGCCCTCGCAGCGCGTGCCGCGCGGGATCGACGCCTACGTTGAGGGCCAGGTCTCGACGAACGACTGGGGCGGTTACTTCTCTACGCGGCAGGCGCTCCCGTTCGGGCGGCCTTACGGCAAGCTCCGGATCGGCGAGCTTTCGACCGCAGACTTCAAGCCGCTGGAGCTGTTTCTGGAAAACGCCGCAATGCCCGCGACTTCGGGGCTCGTCTATCTCGATACGGAGACGACGGGCCTCGTTGGGGAGAGAGGCGCCTGCGCCTTCCTGGTCGGGATCGGCTCCGCCGAAGGCTCGCAGTTTGTGCTCCGGCAATTTTTCCTCCGCGACTACGCTGAGGAGAAGGCGATGCTCGCCGCGCTCGCCGAAACGCTCGCGCCCTATAAGGCGATTGTCACCTTTAACGGCAAGGCGTTTGACCTGCCGCTGCTCGAGAGTCGCTACGCGCTCAAGCGCATGAAGCCGCCGTTTGCGCGCCTCGTGCATCTGGACCTGCTGCACCCCGCGCGCCGCCTGTGGAAACTGCGGCTGGAGAGTTGCCAGCTTACGCACCTCGAAAGAGAGGTGCTGGACGTGAGGCGACAGGGAGACGTTTGCGGGTCCGAGATTCCCGGCATCTACTTCGACTACTTGCGGACGGGCAACGCGCACGGCCTGCAGCCGGTCTTCTACCACAATTCGCTCGACGTGATCACGACGGCTGCGCTCGGCGCGGAGCTGGCGCGCGTGGTCTCAAACGGCTGGTCGGCCGGATGGTCGAACGGCTGGGGCGCGACAGAGGGTGATAACGGCGGAGCGAGCGTGCTCGAATCGAGCCTTGACCTCTTCAGCCTCAGCCGCATCTTCGACCGCGCCGGCGTCCGGGACCAGGCGGTCGCGACCTGCCAGCGGGCGCTGGCCGTGGGCCTTCCCGAATCCATCCAGACTCGCGCCCTGCGGCACCTCGCCTGCCAGCACAAGCGGCGCCGCGAATACGAGGCAGCGGCTGAGATTTGGACCGAACTCGCCCGCCGCGAGTCCGACGTGGCGATTGGGGCGCTCGAAGAACTCGCGATCTATTACGAACGCCGGCGCCGCGACACGAAGACGGCCCTCAAGTTTGTGAAGGCGGCCCTCGAAAAAGTCAGGGCCAATTCCGGCTCCGATTCCCGCCTCAGGAGTTTGACCCACCGGCTGGAGCGTCTGCGGAGAAAGGCCGCTGCACGGCAGCGGCGGTCGAAGCCTGCCCTGGAAGGGACCACCGACCGGGCGGGCGTAGGAGAACGGCGAACATAGTTCGCCGCTACCGCGGAGCATCTCTACGGTTTCTGCTTGAAGACTTCGTCGGCGATGACGAGCGCGTCCCAGCAGGCGGGAAACCCGGCGTAGGGGGCCATTTGCAGAAGGGTTTCGAGGATCTCGCTCTTTGAGGCGCCGTTGTTCAGGGCCATCTCGACGTTCAGACGCAGCCCGTTCGGGCGGCCCAGCGCCGCGAGCGCCGCGACCGTAATCAGGCTGCGGGTCTTCAGGTCCAGGTTGGGCCGCGACCAGATTTCGCCGGCGAGGAAATTCGTAACCAGATGAGCGAAGTCGGGCGAAAGCCTGGACCACGCCGCGCGCACCTCGGAAGCGCGCTCCTCGCCGAGCAGCTTCCGCAGCATCGCGGTCCCCTGATCGGTCATTTCCGCTCCCTCAGCGCGCTTGCCAGCACCTACTCGCCTTCAGCGCCCTCACTCTTGCCCATGGACTTGAAGACCACGCGCCGCCGCTCGACGGCTTCCTGTCCGCCGCCCCTGACCGTTACGATCTCCAGGTCGCCGACCAGACGCAGATAGTCAGGGTCGGCCTGCTCGTGCCCGCTGCCGCGCTCCGCCGCGCCGGTGAACCGATAGTACTTCTGGTGAATCTTGCCGGTCTTGAATTCCACGTGATCCTTCTTGCGCCAGCCGAGCGCGATGGGATAGCTCAGGACCACGTCCGATTCCTCTTCACCCTGGTAGACGTCGATGTAACCCTTGAGTTTCCCCTCCTCCTCCAGGATGGCGAGCTTGTCATCCGCAGACAGGAAGTGATATTTGCCGGTGATGTCCTCGATGTCGTCGCTTGCCGGCCGGGCTTTAAGCGCGTGGAGGGGGCAAGCCGCGAGAAGGACCATGAGGATCCGCAGCACCCTGTCCAAAATCCGTGTTCCCTTGTCCAGGGACCTTCGCTTCATTCCGTGCCCGACGTAGCGCCGACCTTTAATTTAACAGATTGCCGAAAAAGGCCTTCGGGCCCGTCGTTTCTGAGCGCAACGAAGAATCTAAGTTCTAATTTCGGAACACTGCGGGATGCTTCGCTTCGCTCAGCATGACAGGTCCGGGATAAAACGCGCCTACTTCCCCTTCAGGCCAAAGCAATAGACTCGGGAGTCGTGGTCGACGGCGTAGATGCGGCCGCCCGAAACCGCCAGGCCGCTGAAGTGGACCCAGGTCGCCATGGCGTCACCGCTTTGATACAACGCCTTGCCCGTCTTGGCGTCCAGGGCATAGAGGACGGCATTCTTGGTATTCTGGCCCCTTTCCGCGTCTGTCAGCAGCTTCAGCCCGGTGGAAAGAACCTGGGCCCCGACGGTCTGCTGTGTATTCTCTCCGGTCGACACGGCAAACACCACTCCGCCCGCGATGGCGACAGGTTCGGGAACATCGAAGTCCCCCGAAATCCAGGCAGGCTCCAGCGTGGGTTGTTTTGTGGCGCTGTCGATGACCACCTTAAACGCCATAACGCATCCGTGTGGACGCGGGCCGTTGGTGACGGGGAACGCTGGCGCCTTCGTCGAAACGGGCCCCCAGACGGGGACGTAGACCCAGGTCTCGTCATCTTCATCCCGCCAGGAAGAAACGCCCCCCCAAATGCCTTTCCCCGCGAAGAATCGGTCGTCGTTGCTGAGCTGCCGGATGTAGTAAGGCGTCTGATGGTCCTTGTTTCCCAACAAGTCAGCGTCCAACAAATAGAGGACGCCTTGCTTGCCGCCGAACGCCACCAGGTTGTAGTCCTTGTGAGCAAACCACACCGGACCGGCGGAGCCCATGTCGAGATCGAACTTGGTGACGGCCCTGTAGTCCGTCGGCACGTAGTAGTCCACCAGTTCGAGCTGGCCGAGTGTGGCTGCGATCACGCTGCTGGCGTACTCGCCGGTTGCAGGATTAAATTCTCCGTCGCCCGTCGCCGCGTAGATCCGCCCGTTCTTTCCGATTACCGGACCGCCCCGTCCCCAGATTCCTGCTCCGCCGCGCTTCGAAACGATCAGGTCGCGGATCACGGGACGCCGGTTGTTCCGCACATCCATCGAGTAAATCCCCGAACGAGCGCCCGCGCAGTCCTGCGAGATCGAGGTGTAGACAACCCCGTCAAAAAGGTTCAGGCTCCAGTTCTTGGAAAAAGCGCCGACGAACTGAACGGGCTCGAACTTCACTTCGCCCGTGCCGAGGTCGAGCCCCCACAGCCTGCCGTCGGCCGAAACCGCGTAAATCGCGTTTCTATCCCGGTCGATCGTGGGCGTGGCGTTGAGGTTGTTCGGGCAGAGCCACATCCCGGCGTCTTTGGGCAGCACGTGGTTTTCAAAGTCCCGGCTCCAGACCACGCTGCCGTCGCTCGCGTCCAGGGCGTAAAAGTGATTGTCGCTCCCCGCCACGTAGACCAGGGTCTTCACGCCCTTGAGCGTAGCGACGCCCGCGGCCACCACGGGGGCAGTCAGCGCGGTGAGGGACTTGGGCTCGTTCTTCACCTGCGTCTTCCACTTCAGCTCCAGCCCCGAGACGTTCTGGACGCTGAACGCGTCTTCCTCAAAGGCGTATCCGGTCCGTTGCGGGTCGTGGCCGAAGGTCGGCCAGTCGGCGGCGTGAAGCGGAGCCAACAGTAGGAACAAGCAGCACGAGATCGCTTTCAACGAGCAGTTCGTGACGCGCCTTTTCAAATCAGTCCCCCTTTCAAGACAGTGGTCAGCCTTCATTCTTTATCGACGTTACCTCCGCTCAGAGTGACGATCCTGAGTGATCGCCTCGGTCACTTGCTCACTTCGAGCAACAGATGATGAGTGAACTCCACAGCCAGCTTCGGACTTCGGCCGTCGATCGCACCCAAGTCCTTGCCGTTCTCGTAGTCCACCACGCGATACTTGCCCGGTTCAAGGCCGCGCAGCTCGACCTCGCCTTTCCACCGAGTCGCCGGGTCAGGCGCGAAGAAGGCGTAGTACATTTTGCCATCCTTGGCGATGGCATAGCCCTCGGGGACGTCATACCCGGTAACGTAGAGATCGAGGAACGTCCCGCGCGAGAGCATCTTCGAGTTGTAGAGGTCCATCCACTTCTTCCACAGCGCTTCCTTCTCCGGCGTCAGCAGGACCGTCTTGAAGTGCGGGCCGGGATCGGGCCAGACGAACTTGGTCCCGACCACGCCGCCCGCGCCCACCGTCGAAGCAAAGTCCTTTCCCTCGTCGATCTCGTTCGCGCCGTTCGCGTAACGAATCGTCGTCAGCTCGACGTGGTCGCCGTAGACGGCCGCCTGCGGCCCGAGCAGAGCCTTGTACATCTTGATTCGCCGCCGCACTTGGACCGATCCTACTGGATCCCCGGTGACGGCCTGGTCCATGTAAGGCAGCCAAGCCAGGTTGGGCGGCGTGCCGCAGGGGCAGCTCTGGGTGACACTGTCGGGCTTGAGCGCGCGCGTGGTCTCGAAGATGGCCTTGTAGACCTCGCCCATGGCGTGAATCGAGTCTTCGGGAGACTTGTGGCGGTGTTTCGGGTTGTAGCAGGCGGGAACGGTGTAGACGTTGTCGAGTTTGTGGCCGTCAAATCCCCAGTCGCGGATGAACTTTGTCGAGAGCTCCTTGTAATACTCCTGCACTTCCGGCAGGGCGGGACACAGCGCGGCCAAGCCCCGCACCATGCGCGCGTGCTTGCCGTTCTGGTCGAGGATCAGCCAGTCCGGGTGCTGCTGGACGACCCGGGCCAAGCCGTAGGGGTGCGACTCATAGCGCCCCTGGCCGTCTTCGACCCCGAGCGGTACCCACCAGATTTGCGTGCGAATCCCCTGCTGGTGAAACTTCTCGACCATTTTCTGGATGGCGTCGTCCGGGAAGGTGTCCGGGCGGGGGCCCCAGTCACCGTACTTGTCGAACCAGCGGTCGTCGAGCGTCGCCCACCTGATGTTGAACTCCTTCAGCTTCGGAATGGTGCCCAGCATCTGCGCGGGCGTGACGTTGAACTCGTATCCCCAGCCGCACCAGAATACATTGTAGGCTTCTTCCGATGGCTTCCGCAGGGACCAACCTTCACGCTGAAGGGCAGCCGAGTAGAGGCGCAGGGGCTCGTAGAAATCACCGGAATAGACGGCGACGAAGCTGCGCGGCGTCGAGAATACGTCGCCGGGCCTGAGTGTCGCGTGCGGCTCGATCGAGAGCGACGCGCGGACGCGGCCGTCGGGCTCGGTCCTGACGGGCAGTGAAACGACCAGCGGCAGGGTTTCCAAGTGCCCGACGGCCTCGCCGACCCTTGCCGTCCAGAATGCCACCACCGGGATTCCGCCGCCTTCGCCCCTTCCCACCATCGCGCCCATCCGATTGGGTTGGGAGAAGTTTTTCGAAATATGGATCACGTCGTCCTTTCCCCACTGGTAGCTCGACCCCTGAAACGACCAGAGGTCGTAGGGCGCGGCTTGGGGAGCGGCCAGCGACGCGCTACGATCCAGCCTGACTTCGCGTGGGCCAGCGTTCCTATAGGCAACGGTCACGAGCGCTAGGGCAGGAAAGTCATCATAGACTTCGACGGCAAGTGTTTCCTCCAAACCTGCGCTCTCGCCTTCCGAGCTTCGTGCCATGATCTCGACGCGCTTGCCGCGCGGTCCGAGCTTGCCCTGGGCGTCCGAAATCCTGGCGTGCTCGAAGTCGAAGACGAAGTCGTGAATCTCCTTGCCGCCGCTCACCACGGAGTTACCCGAAGCTGCCGGACCGGGTTGCGGCTCGTCGAGGGTCAGGCGCTTTCCATCCTTGAGCAGCCACGCTTGGACGTATCCCGTAGGCAGAACGTCAAACTCCGCCGATGCGGTCTGCAAAACGGCGGGCCCGCCCGGATTCACGGTCACAGAGACCGACGAGGACGATTGCGCCTGCCCCGAAGGCGGAGACGGCTGCTCGCGGCAACCCGAGAGCGCAATCACGATTGCGGCCAGGAATACAGGCGCCGCTGTTCTCGGCATCTTGAACCTGCTCTCCTTCTCTGCGAATCTAGCGACCGTGAATCAGAATATCCCAAAAAGTTTCTTGCGCAGCTTCCAGCCGAGCGCCTCATCGATCATAATGAGTATGTAATGATCTTCCCTGCGCAGAACTTCGTACGCGCTCCGGTATGTTTGGCCAGCATCCTCGACTCCCAGTTCCTCTGGGTGTGCGGAGTCGTAATCGTAGGCCTTCTTCAGCAGGCGTGCGATCTTCTGTTCGTATTCCTGGTCGTCATATTGGTCTTCAAACTCCGCCACGTCGTCGAGATATTCCTGCCTGGCGTCTGATCCTGTTTCCGTGAAGTATAGCGTCCTCTTTTCCAAGTCGGATAACAGAGCATTTTCCCTCACAGCCTCGGCGATGATTCTGGAGACGAAAAACTCCTTCGCTTCCACCGCATTGTTGAAAGCAGTCATGTGCAACTGACAACGGACAACTGACCACTGACCGCCATCGAGTTCATCGTCCCGACCTACCCAATGCGCCCTGCACCTTGAACTGGCTGAAGATTCTTTCCGCGTTCAAATGGTAGACCTTTTCCAGGACCTGGTCGGGCAGGTCCAATCCGTAGATTTCCCACCGACCCTGGCCCGGGTAGCCCCAATAATCAAAATATTCGTCCGCCGTCTCAAGCCACCGAAAATGGTTGCGGTACATTTCTTCGAGGGGCGTGGCGTCGGTGCCGAAGCAGATCCTGTCCTGATAATCGAGAAAGAACTTTCGCGCACGGCGCGGCTGGCGGCCGAGTTCCGCCTCGCGCGCCCCAAATTCCACCATGACGTTCGGGCAGCGATCGAGCAACCGCGAAACGTAGTCAAGGTTCTCCGGCCAGTTGGCGACGTGGAGGGAAACAAAAGTCGTGCCGGGGTGCCTGGCGAAGACGCGGTCGCGCGCCGCAAGGATCGCCTCTTTGCTCGGAAACCTGGGACCGTAAAAGCTCCAGTCAGGATGCGCGAGCAGCTCTTCGTAGCGCTCGTTGTACTGATCGACGGGATGGAAGAACGCCTCGGGGTCGGTCACGTGGATGGACACGGGGATCCCCAGCCTGCCGCACTCCGCCCAGATGGGATCGAGGCGCGGGTCATCCACGGCGACGAGCTTGCCCGACCTCGACCGGACCTCGAGGCCGAAGTCTTTGAGGACCTTCAGGCCGCGGGCGCCACGCGCGACGGCATCATCAATCTGCCTCACCATCTCCTCGGCGAAATTAGCGTCGTCGATCTTGCTCCAGTCGATTTGCGTGAACACCATGAAGCGGCCGGGATACGGCTTCACCATTTCGTTCAGGACCTTCTGGAGGTTCTCGCCCCACCCGCCGGTAAGGATCACGATCTTCTGAATGTTGCAGCGGTCCATAACCTCCACTACTTTTTCGGGCGGGATGCGCCCGCGGCCTGCGGACCTTGCGTCGTTGACGTGGTTGTGGACGTCGATCACGGGAAAGCGGGCCCGCTCCACGTCGTGAATAGGGGCGTGGAGCATCGACTTAGGCTTGAAGTCGCTCAGGAGGAGCGCCCCCTTTTCACCGGATGGCGGCGCGTCGGGTTTCACCTGCGCCTGCGCGCCGAAAACTCCGCTGCCCATCACCAGGATGCCTGCGCCGGTCAGCAGCCGCTGTTTGATGACCGTCATAAAGATATCCCCTTCCGGCAGCCGCTTATTCTAACCTATTTCAAGCGCGCGGCAACTGCGAGTCATTTCAAGCGTCGAATCTGCGCTTCACTGCTGCTAATTTATGAGGATAGATTAGGGGAGCTGGAGGGGAGTTACCTGAGGTCCTAGAGTAAACTGCTGCTACGTTCCTCGTCGACCGCACCGCGCGGGTCAGAACTCCGACCATCACGGAAAACGTGAAGGGGGGCGAGGCTCTCGGAGCCGCCGCCCCCCTACCCGAAGTCGTGATTGCTTAATGCCCGCTACCGGTCAAGCTGACCGTCTGCGGGCTGCCGCTTGCATTGTCCGAGATGGTCAGTGTTCCAGTTTGCGTTCCTGAGCTTGTAGGAGCAGAAGCAACGTTGATCGCGCAGCTAGCCCCGACTGCCAAGGAGCCGCCGCAGTTGTTGGTGTCAACAAACTGCCCGGAGATCGTCACACTGCTAAAGGTCACGCTGGCGGTCCCGGTGTTACGTACCGTTACGGTCTGCGAGCCGCTGGTGTGCCCAACCTTAACTCTACCGAAGCTCAGACTCGTGGGGGACACACTGACCGTCGTCGACCCACCCGAGGGCGAAACCCCGGATCCGGTCAAACTAATCGTCTGGGGACTGTTCGAGGCGTTGTCGGTGATGGTGACGGTCCCCGTCCGGGTTCCTGTCGTTGTAGGCGCGAAATCGACGCTAATCGCGCAACTGGCGCCCGCCGCGACTGAAGACCCGCAGGTCCCCGAACCGGCGAAAGCAAAATCGCCGCCGATGGTAAGGCTGCTGATTGTCAGCGTTGCGTTCCCGGTGTTACTCAGCGTTACCGCCTGTGCGGCGCTCGCCGTCCCCACCGTCTGATTTCCGAACGTCAAGGAAGTGGGTGAGAGACTCACGGCCGGCGCCGTGCTCGTCGAACCTCCCGTGCCTGACAGGGGAATCGTCTGCGGACTGGTTGGAGCATTGTCGTTAAGCGTTACTGCCCCGGTTCGAGTCCCGGTTGTTGTGGGCGTGAAGTTCACGCTGATTGTGCAACTGGCTCCTGCGGCTACCGTACCGGCGCAGTTGCCCAGCCCGGCAAAATGGAAATCGCCGCTAATAACAAAGCTGCCGTTGAACGTCAGGGTTGAATTGCCCGTATTGGTGAGCGTCACGAACTGCGCGCCGCTCGTCGTTCCCACGGCCTGGCTGGGGAACGTCAACGACGCGGGCGAGAGGCTGACCACCGGGCCGGTGGACGTGGAAGCCCCCGTACCGGTGAGAGCGGCTGTCTGTGGGCTGCCCGTGGCATTGTCGGTGACCGCTACCGCAGCCGTGCGGGTCCCCGAGGCCGCTGGAGTGAACGTCACGCTGATCGTGCAAGTGGACCCCGCCGCCAGGCTCGAACCGCAGCCGTTGGTCTGAGCGAAATCGCTGCTGTTTGTCCCCGTGATAGCGACGCTCGTGATACTGAGCGCCGCACTGCCGGTGTTCGAGAGCGTTACGGTTTGGGCGGCGCTCGTTGTCCCCACGTTCTGGCTGGCGAACGTTAACGAAGTGGGCGAGAGGCTGGCCGCCGCTGTGGACGCCGCCACGCCGGAGCCCGTCAGGCTTGCCGTCTGGGGGCTGCTACTCGCGTTGTCGGTAACCGTCACGCTTGCGGTTCTGGTTCCCGACGCCGTGGGCTTGAAGGTCACGCTAATCGCGCAAGTGGCTCCCGCAGCGACCGAGCCGCCGCAGGTGTTGCTCTGGGCAAAGTCGCCGCTGTTGGTCCCGGTGACGGCGATGCTGCTGATGCTCAGCGCCGCACTACCCGTGTTGGATAGCGTGATCGCCTGGGCTGCGCTGGTCGTTCCCACGTTCTGGTTTGCGAACGTCAGCGAAGCGGGCGCCAGGCCGGCCGTTGCAGAGCCGGAGGAGCCAGCGTACTCGTAGGCGCCGATGTCCCACGCGCCTCCCTGCGGCCGGGTGTTGCCGTCGTAGTCGGTGGTCGGCGCGCTGGTGCTGGTTCCCACGTCGATCGCCGGGCTCGAGGACTGGAGGTGGTAGTCGCCCGTGGTGGTTCCGCTGAAGTTCACGAAGAGCGGATTGGCGCTCACTGTTCCCGTCGCCGTCAGGCCGTTCTGCAATGAAATGTTGACCGGCGTGTTGCCGAAGACGAGGTTGTCGGTGTAGGTGTTGTGCGTCCCCGTCGAGCCTTCCTCGACGATGCCGCCGTCCGTGCCGGGGTTGTTGTACACGATGTTGTTGCTGACCACCGTGTTGTCGTCGGTCACGCCCGACCCGCTCCCTGCGCCCACCACGATGCCGCCGGTGAGGTTGTTGAAGATGGTGTTGTTCACCAGCGTCTCCTGGGTGGCGCTGTGCCAGAGTTGAATGCCCCAGCCCGAATTGCGGAACGAAATGTTGTTCGCGACGTACGCGCCGCTGCCGGGGTTGCTGGAGTTGGCGATGTAAATCCCGTGAATGTAGTTGCAGGCGGACGAGGGGCCGTTGTCATGGGCGTAGTTGCCGATCACCTGGGCGTTGGTCGAGTCGACCACGATGCCCCCGCCGCCCGTCGAGCTGCAGCCGTTCGAGTTCTGCACGCTGTGGACGTTGTTGCCGATGATCTGCGTGGCGTTCCCGGCGGTGTAGATGGCGTTGCAGCAGCCCGTCGGCCCGGTCACGTCGAAGCCCTGGATGGTCACATAGGCCCCGTAGTTGGACCAAGTGGAGCTCGATCCGCCGGCAATCTTGGCGCCCCATTTGGTATCGGAGACATAGGTGATGTACGCCGAGGACGTCCCCGAACTATTCGTATTGAATTGTCCGCTGTAGGTACCGGGAGCGACGTGCACGGTCGAGCCGGGGCCGACTTTAGTCGAAGCATAGGCAATCGTGGCCCAGGGGCTCGAGGATGAGCCGGCGCCCGAGGAGTCGCTGCCGGTGGTCGAGACATAGTAATTCGTCCCGCCGGTGCCGGACGAGACGCCGGACCCGGTGAGGCCAGCCGTGTGCGGGCTGCCGGTGGCATTGTCTGTAACCGTGACCGTGGCACTCCTGGTTCCCGACGCCGCAGGAGTGAAGGTCACGTTGATGGTGCAACTGCCTGCCGCGGCGACTGAGCTGCCGCAGTTATTGCTCTGGGCAAAGTCCCCGGCATTGGTCCCGGTGACCGCGATACTGGTGACGCTCAGGGCGGCGCTGCCTGAATTGGACAGGGTCACCGCCCTGGCTGCGCTGGTCGTGCCTACGTTCTGATTCCCGAACGTAAGGGACGTTGGCGAGAGGCTTGCAGCGGGCGAGCCCGTGCCGGACGAAACCCCACTCCCCGCAAGGCTGATCGTTTGGGGGCTGCCCGTGGCGCTGTCGTTGACAGTGACCGTTCCGGTTCGAGTTCCCGTTGCCGTGGGCGTGAAGTTCACGCTGATCGTGCAACTGCTCCCGGCCGCGAGTGAAGTGCCGCAGGTGCCCAGCCCGGCAAGAGCAAAGTCACCGCTGATCGTGATGCCGCCGATCGTTATGGTCGTGCTCCCCGAGTTGGTGAGCGTCGAAAACTGCGCGGCGCTCGTCGTCCCTACCGTCTGATTGGCGAAGGTCAAGGAGGTGGGCGAGACGGTCGCGGTCGAGGTCGCGCCGGCGCCGAAGAACTCCGACATGTTGTTCGCGCTCGCGGAAGAGCCCGCAAACGTCGTCAGCCCGAGTCCTTGCTCCATCAGCCTCAGCAAGCTCTCGTGGTAGTGCCGGGTGGTCGACTTGAAGCCCGCCGAAACGATAAAGGGGCTGACGATGACGCACTCCACCTGCCCGCCGTCGGTGGTGCCGGTGGTCATGGTACCGCCGCTCCCGCTGTTCTCGTCAAAGACGATAATCAGCAGACCGTCGCCGCCCGGCTGAAAGT
>QHZK01000237.1 GCA_003224635.1 Acidobacteriota bacterium
GGGACTGGAACCAAGGGGGAAGAGTTCAGAGTGAGATTCTTCGCTTCGCTCAGAATGACACGCCAAGGGAGACTGATCGCCGATGCCAGGGATAATCAAGGAAAGACTTTTCACGCCGGGGCCGACGCCGCTCTTGATGGAGGCGCAGACTCGCGCCCTGACCGCCAGCCTGCATCACCGCACGGAGGAGTTTCGCCGCCTGATGCGGGAGACCCTGGAGAGCCTGCGGTATTACTTCAACACCAAAAACGACGTGTTGATCTTTGCCAGCTCGGGCACGGGCGCCATGGAAGGTGCGGTGACCAACTTGCTTTCGCCAGGCGAGCGGGCACTCGTGGGCACGGCGGGCAAATTCGGCGAGCGCTGGGTGGAACTGGCGCAGGCTTACGGCGCCGAAGTCATCACCGTGGAATCGCCGTATGGACAGTGCGTCTCGATCGAGCAAATGAAGAAGCGCCTCGAAACGCAGGGGCCGTTCCGCGCTGTGTTGATACAGGCGACAGAGAGTTCAACCGGCGTCCGGCACGACGTGGAGGCGCTCGGCAAGCTGGTCAGGGGTTATCCCGAGACGTGCCTGGTGGTGGACGCTATCACGGGACTCGGCACAACGGACCTGCGCCCGGACGAGTGGGGTCTCGATATCGTCATTGGCGGCTCGCAGAAGGCGACCATGGTTCCTCCCGGGCTGGCGTTTGTGAGCGTCAGCGGAAAGGCCTGGAAGATGATCGAGAAATCGAAAACGCCGCGCTACTATTTCGACTTCGCCAAGGAGAGGAAAAACCAGTCTAAGGGCGAGTCGAGCTTCACTCCGGCGACGACGCTCGTGGCGGCCTTGAGCGCGGCCTTGGATTATATTCGCCAGGTGGGCAGAGAGAACCTGATCGAGAACGCGGCTCTGCTCGCGGAAGCGACGCGCGCGGCCGCAAAGGCTCTGGGCCTTGGATTGTTTGCGGCGTGCTCTCCTTCGAGCGCAGTCACGGCCATTAACGCGCCGCAAGGTACGGACTCCGGCCTGATCGTCAAGGAACTGCGGACGCGCTTCGGAGCGATCGTATCCAACGGGCAGGGCTCCATGCGGGGCCAGATCTTTCGGCTGGCTCACCTGGGTTATTACGACGCGCTGGACCAGTTCGCTGTGGTCGCGGCGCTCGAGATCGCGCTCGTGAGGCTGGGCCACAAGGTCGAACTCGGCAGCGGAGTCCGCGCCGCCGAAGAGGTCTACTTGCAGCGCTCCGCCTGACCCGGCGTCCCGCCCGCATTGGTAGACCGGCACTTGTAGACATGTTCCGCTGGAACGTCTCAGTTCGTGAGACGGCCTGCCGGACCGCCTCTACACCCATGAAGATCGTCGTTGCCGACAGCATTTCGGAGAGCGCCCTCGAGGCGTTCAAATTGCAACCCACCTGGCAGATCGTCTACCTGCCCGGCACGCCGGCCGGCGGCAACTCACTCGATGGTGCGATCGGCGAAGCGGACGCGCTTATCGTACGGGGCGCCACGAAGGTAAGGGCGGAGTTGCTCGATCGCGCGCCGCGGCTGCGCGCCATCGGACGCGCCGGCGTCGGTGTCGACAACGTGGACGTGGACGCGGCGACCAAGCGCGGCATCGTGGTGATGAACACGCCCGGCGGCAACGCGGTCAGCGTGGCCGAGCACACGCTGGCTCTCATTTTGGCGCTCGCCCGCCGGCTCCCGCAGGCCGACAGCTTGCTCAAGCAGGGAGCGTGGGAAAAGAAGAAGCTGCTGGGCGTCGAGCTGCGCTCGAAGACTCTCGGATTGATCGGTCTCGGCAAGATCGGAATCGAGGTAGCGCGCCTGGCCCAGGCCTTTGCGATGGACGTGCTGGCTTATGACCCCTACGTTTCCTCCGTGCTTGCCGGCGAGCAGAACGTCAAGCTGGCGCCGCTCGATGAGGTCTTGAAGAAGAGCGACTTCGTCAGCCTTCACGCCTCGCTGACCCCGGAAACTCACCACCTGGTCAACACGCGGACCCTTGCGCTCACCAAGCCGGGCGTCCGCATTATCAACTGCGCGCGCGGCGAGCTCATCCATGAAGGCGATCTGCTCCGGGCGCTCGAGAGCCGCCACGTGGCCGGAGCCGGCCTGGACGTCTTTGAGACAGAGCCGCCCCAGGACCTCAGGCTCGCGAGCCACCCGAGCGTGATCGCCACGCCCCACATCGCCGGCTCGACCGAAGAGGCGCAGGAAATCGTGGGCGTTCGCATCGCCGAGCAAGTGCGCGACTACCTGCTCCAGGGCGTGGCCCGCAACGCGGTTAATATGCCCTCGCTTTCGACGGAAGAATATAAGAGGCTCTCGCCTTACCTCCAATTGGGCGAAAAGCTCGGCGCCTTCCTCGCCCAGATTGCGGGCGAGCGATTGCAGGAGGTCCGCATCAGCTACGACGGCGGTCTGGCCGAGCTCAACACGCATCTGGTGAAGAACGCCGTGCTGAAAGGGATCTTGAATCAGGTGCTTTCCGAGGAGGCCAATCTGATCAACGCCGGGGCGCTCGCGCAGGAGCGCGGCGTCGAGATCGTCGAGCTGCGGAGCGCGCGACGGGCGGACTTTTTGAACTCGCTCGGGATCGCCCTGCGCACCGAAACTGAAGCGTGCTCGGCTCTCGGCATGGTGGGGCTGCGCGGAGCGCTGCGCATCCTCGGGATCAACAATATCGACGTCGAGGCGCCGTTGAAGGGACTCATCCTCTACATTCGCAACCGGGACGTCCCCGGTGTGATCGGACGGGTCGGCACGCTGCTCGGGGACCGCAAGGTCAACATCGCCAACTTCGCCCTGGGGCGCAACCAACAGGCCGAGGAAGCGATCGGTCTCGTGAACGTGGACGATCGGGTCCCGGCGGAGGTCTTGAACGAGATTCGCGCCATCCCCGCCGTGCGCGTCGCCCGTGTGGTTGAAGTGTGAAAGGCAACACAGCCACAGAGGCACGGAGCCGCAGAGATCAAGAAAATTGGCCAAACTGGAAATTGGAAACTCGAAGGGCTGACTTCCGGGTTGCGAATTTCGAGTTTCCAATTTTGAGTTGTTCCAGTCCCCAAATCAATTTCTCTGTGTCTCTGTGACTCTGTGGCCAAGAGAAGAGTCTGGGTCTTCAAGATCAACACCAAGCGCGGCTGGGAATTCGACCAGTATTTCCGCTCGCGCGCCCGCGGCCCCTATGAGATGGGAGACGAGGGCTGGATCAAGAGCGCCTCGAGCCTGCGTTACCTCCGCGACGAGGTGAAGCGCGGCGACCTGTTCCTCTGCTACGAGAGCGACCGCAAGGAGGTCGTAGGCGTGGCGCGCGCCGCCTCGGACGGCCGCGACGTGGGAGCGGGCTCGCTGGTCGATTTCTGCTCCCCGCGCGAGGCCGTGCGCCTCGAAAATCCACTGACTCGCCATCCCGATCTCGACCACATCCTGGCGTTCGGCCCCGAGCGCGGCCGAGGCACTGTGCAGAAGATCGACTCTGACGAGTTCTCCCGCCTTCGCCGCACGATGGTCCGCAAGAACCCAAGGCAGGCTGACGCTCTCAGGCGCCTGCTCGGCGCGTAGCGCCCGGCTTCAGCCCGGCGGATTTCGCCTCAACACACTGGATCAGCGCCTGCCTGAAGGCGGCCCTACGAGAGGCGAGCAACGATCTTCTGCATGCCTCCCTCAAAGATCTCGGGGGCGGGCAGCAGGCTCACGACCAGATGGCCTTCGGAAGGGAAGTCGTAGAAGTGGCCCGGGTGGACGAGCACACCATCCTCGCGCAGCAACTCAAGCGCCCAATCTTCATCGCTGCGCCAGGCGTCGCCCGCGTCATGAACGTCGGGCAATTCCAGGATGGCGTACCATCCGCCTTGAGTTTCCAGCCTGCTCAGGGCTGAGCTCTTGGAGAGCTGCCGGTCCAGCCCTTTGAGGTTCCGGCCAACGCGCTCCAAGATCTGCGGCTGCAAGGTCCGCCGGACCTCGAGCAGTCTGGGCAGGGCGTTGGCCAGCGGAGCGCTTACCGAAAGGTAAGTGTCGGCAATTACCTCCAGGCGTTCCAGCGCGATTCTTACGTCATCGGCCGGGCCGTTGACCACGATCCAGGCGAGCTTCATCTGCGGCAGGGCGGAGATTTTTGACAAGCCGCTCAGGGTGAAGGTCAGTACGCCCGTGGTCGCGGCAAAGCTTACGACCCGCTCGCCTCTGCTTTCGCCCAGGCGCTCGGCCGCACCGGGCGCGAAGGCGTAGTCGGCGAAAACTTCGTCGGCGATCAGGGCCGCGCGCCTCGTTCGGCAGCAACCGATCAGGAATTCGAGATCGTTTTGGCGGACGAACGAGCCCGTGGGATTGTTGGGGTGGACGACGAGAATCGCCCGGACGTTCGTTCCGGCCCGAGCGGGCCCGCTCGAACAGGCGCGCAGGGCCGCCTCGAGGCCATCCCGATCGATTCGCCATCCGCAATCGTACCCGAGCGGGTACGGAGCCAAGTCCAAATGATCCAAGCGAGCTAAGAAATCGAAGAGCGGGTAGCTGGGCCGCGGGATGAGCACCCGGTCTCCCGGATTGGCCAGCAGGCGAAAAAGATAGGAATACGCTTCGCTGGTGCTCGCGGTCAGGAAGATTCGCTCCGTATCGACTTCAACGCCGCGCTCGGCGTAGTAGCGCGCCACAGCTTCCCGGGCCACCCGCAGCCCTCGCGGGTCCGGCTCGTAGGTGAGCGATCGAGGGTCTCGAAGGGCGCCCAGTATCTCCTCTGCGTCGAAGCTGAAGCCGCAGCGCGTGGGGTTCGACTCGGTCAGGTCGAGGATGGGCAGGCCGCGCTCGCGACGCGCTCGGAGTTGTTCAGACAGGCGGTTCGGAGTGAGCGACCAGTCGGTGCGCGAGGAAAACATCTAAGGGCAGTGACGAGTGACAAGAAGAGCCTTCGTCGGAGCGCGGAAGTCGCAGAATTGCCGGCGCGCGAAGCTCCTATATTTTGAACAGCGAGTCGAACTTCTTCTTGGCGTTCTCAGCGGGCGACGCGGCGCGGCTCCCGCCCGTGAGCGCAGGGTGGGGGCGATAGTAGTCGCAATAGTTTGCCGCTTCCTTGTCGCGGACCCATTCCGCCTGCGGCTCCGAGCACTGGTTATTCTTTCCGGGATCGTAGAAGTTGCAGCTGCGGCAGGAGTGCAGGTCAGCACTACATCGCGGACAGGTATCGCGACCTGAGACGCGACCACCCGACGGAAGCCGAACCGACTCACCGCATTTCCAGCAACTGAATGTCACGGAAGCTACCAGTCGTTACCGAGAAGGCCCCCAAGGCGAGCGGCCAGCCACCGGGCGTCAGCTTCTTCAACTGACAACTGACGACTGACCACTGACGACTTCTATTGCGTCCGCGCCTCGTCCTCGTCCGGGACCTCGACTCCCATACCCGAAGCCGCAGGAATGGGCGCTTCGGCAGGCTCTCCTTCGGGCACACCCAGTTCGGGCTGGGGAAGCTCGACCTCGGTGAGCAGCCTGAAGTTCCGGTAGAACTCGAGGCCGGTTCCCGCCGGAATGAGCCGGCCCATGATCACGTTTTCCTTCAGGCCGCGAAGCTGGTCCACCGCGCCGCGGATCGAAGCTTCGGTCAAGACGCGGGTGGTCTCCTGGAAGGAGGCGGCGGAGATGAACGAGTCGGTGGAGAGGGAAGCCTTGGTGATGCCGAGCAGCAACGGCCTGCCCGTGGCGGGCTTCCCGCCGCTCGCGACGGCGCGGTCGTTTTGTTCCCGGAACCTGAACTTATCCACCTGTTCGTCGAGGAGGAACTCGGTATCACCCACGTCTTCCACCTTGACCCAGCGCATCATCTGGCGGACGATCACCTCGATGTGCTTGTCATTGATGTTGACGCCCTGCAGCCGGTAGACCTCCTGGATTTCATCGACCAGGTATTTCTGCAGTTCCTTCTCGCCCAGCACCGCGAGGATGTCGTGCGGGTTGCGCGGGCCATCCATCAGCGGTTCGCCCGCGTGCACGCGTTCGCCTTCCTGGACCGCCAGGTGAACGCCGCGGGGCAAGGAGTACTCTTTGGATTCCCCGTGGTCGGGCGCCACGACGATCTTGCGCTGGCCTTTCGCGATTTCTCCGTACTTGACGACGCCGTCGATCTCACTGATGACCGCCGGCTCGTGGGGTTTGCGAGCTTCGAAGAGCTCGACCACACGCGGCAATCCGCCGGTGATGTCCTTGGTCTTGGTGGTTTCGCGCGGGATCTTGGCCAGCACGTCGCCC
>QHZK01000238.1 GCA_003224635.1 Acidobacteriota bacterium
AACGCCGCCACTCATCGCCACTGCGATAGTCATGGGAACAAGCTTTCAGCTTTCAGCAACCATTTCAAACAAGCTGATTGTTGACTGCTGATGGCTGCGAAGCTACCACTCCTTGCTGACCGCTGATAGCTGATGGCCAAGAGTTCCGTTTCGACGCTGAGGCGAAACGGCGCGCAGATGTTCCACTACGCCTGGCAGGACATCAAGGACGTAATCGACATCCTCGAGGCTAGTCGACCGGCCCAGGCTGAAGCGGCCGCTCGAGCGCGCCTGCTCGCGCGTGAGGCCGATGGCCGCCAGCACGTGCGAGGGCTCGAGCGAACCCGACGAGCATGCGGCCCCCGTCGAGCACGCCACGCCCTTCAAGTCCAGGGCGATCACGAGAGCTTCGCCGTCAACGCCGTCAAAGCGGAGGTTGGTGGTCGTGGGCAGGCGACGCTTCGGATCACCGTTCACCGCAGCCGCCGGAATCCTGTCGAGGACGCTCTCCTCCAGGCAATCGCGTAAAGTGCGCCAGCGGGCGGCCTCTTCGTCGAGACGCTCGCAGGCGAGCGAAGCAGCCCTACCGAGTCCGACGATCCCGGGCACATTTTCCGTGCCGGGACGCCGATCGCGTTCGTGGTGCCCCCCGTAAAGCAGAGGCCGCAGCGCCGTTCCCTTGCGGACGTACAGCGCTCCCACGCCCTTCGGCCCGTAGAGTTTGTGGGCGGAGAGCGAGAGCAGATCGAGGCCCAGCTTGCGAACGTCGACAGGAACCTTGCCGGCGCTTTGCACCGCGTCCGAGTGAAACGTGACGCCGCGCTCGCGGGCCATGCGGCCGATCTCTTCGAGCGGCTGGAGGGTACCCAGCTCGTTGTTCGCGTGCATGACCGAAATCAGCACGGTGTGGGGCCGGATGGCGCGCTCCACATCCTCGGGGTCCACCACGCCGCTCGACCCGACGGGCACGTAAGTGACTTCGACGCCGCGCCGCTCGAGCTCCCTTGCAGCATGGAGGACCGCGTGGTGCTCGATCGAGGTCGTGATCACGTGCCTGGTCCCGTGCGCCGCGGCGGGCTTAACCGCCTCGGCCACCCCGAAGAGCGCGGCGTTATCGCTCTCGGTGCCGCCGCTGGTGAACACCACCTCCGAGGGGTCGGCGTTGATCAACCGCGCGACCTCGACGCGAGCCGCCTCCACCGCCGCCTTCGCCCGCTGGCCGTACCAGTGGATCGACGACGCATTGCCGTAGTCCTCGAGCCAGTAAGGCTTCATCGCCTCGAAGACTTCGGGAGCAAGCGGCGTGGTCGCGTTGTGGTCAAGATATATTCTGCGCATAAGTCGTCCGCCGTACGCCGAGCCATGGTAATTCAGACTAGCGGAGCGCCCGTCCAGTGTCAAATTACAGGAGGTTAGTGCGCCACCACAGCCGAGCACGGATTACTTGCCGGCGCTGCCACCCAACAGTCGCGCAATTGCGACCAGGATGATTGCGCCCACCGTGGCGGCCGCCAGGCCCCCGATGAAGCCGTAGGAACGGATGCCGAGCTGGGCGAAGACCCATCCACCGATCACTCCGCCGATCAACCCCACAAAGAGGTCCGCGACCAACCCGAATCCCCCGCCCCGCATGATTTTGCCGCTGAGCCACCCCGCAATCAGTCCGATCAAGACCCAGGCAAGGAACTTGTGACGCATAAGTCGCTCCCAACGCGCAACTGTGGCGCGGCGATTCACCTCAGGGACCGGACGGATACGCGTCCTGCCCGCAGCAACCACAATCTAGCCGCTTAGGCGCTTAGCGCGTCGACATGGATCCACAGAGATTGGGAAAGAATACGGGCGATATCGAGATGGTTTCAACGTCCTGTGCGTGCCGTCCCGCGAGAAGCCACTTTTCCCGAGCGCAGTCTCGGAAAAAGCGTAGACCGTTATGGGTGTCGAGACGAGAATTTTGTTCTCGTTGTAGCGCCGGCATCTTGCCGGCTGTCGGGCGGGCATCCTGCCCGCACGTGCCGAGGCGGACGCTTCAGCGACCGCCGCCGAGACGGCGGCGCCGCGGTATCGAGGGTCCCGCCCGAGCGCTCCTGCTATCTCTTTGAGTTCGCCTCCCCAGCCTTTCCTTGAGCGGCGACGCGGGCGGCCTCGGCAGCTTTCCGTCTTGTGATTCGAATCGACTGGAGCGGTCGGGCAAACTTGATCGGCTGCATGGGCTGCGCGGCCTGGTTGCGCATCGCGTAGTTCAGGGTATTCTGGCAGGCCACCAGGTCGTTTTGGTAGGAACGCACGACTTGCTGATCCCTGCTCAGCATCGTGTCGAGATACGATTGGAGTGTTTGCCCGGCATCCCGCAGCCATTTGCCCGGCTGGCCCACTTGCGACGCCAAACCCGGATTCTCAAACTGCGCCACGTTTTGAGCGATGCGGCCGAGGCTTGAGACGACCGGCGGTATGGCCACGTAGACCTCGTAGCCCAGGTAAGGGCTATCCGGCTGGTCTGCAAACTGGCTTCGCGACGCCTCGAGCGCTTCGAGATGCTTCCGCAGCGTGGCCAGATCCTGCTTGAAGGAATCCCGCACGGGCTCGGGGACCTTCCAGCGCTCCGGGTGCACCAGCGTCATCAGGTCTCCCAGACGAAACGTCGCAACATAGACTTGTTGCATCAAGGTCTTGACTTGCTCCGGCGTTATTGAGCCGGCCAGCGCGGTCGAGGTTGAGGGGGGCGGGGCCGCCTGTGGAGCCGTGACCTGTTCCGTCTGAGGCGCCGCCGGCTGATTGGCGGGCTGGTTCTGCGGTGCGGCTGGCGCAGGTTGCTCTTTCGTCGCACCGGCGCGCAGAGAGTCAAGATAGGCTTTGAGCGTTCGCTGCAAGCCTAAGAGCTGGTCAGCCGCTTGCTTGAATTGCGCCGCATTGGCCGGATTCTCGTATTGCGAGACGGCGCGAGCTAGGGTATCAGCATCCAGGTACACCGAACCGATCGCAGCGTCGGTCGCATTCCCCAGGATGAGGTTCTGGGGCTGGGCCTCGAACTGCCTGCGCCATTCTTCAAGTTGCTTAAGCTGGGATCGCAAGGAGTCGAGGGTCTGGTCGAAAGACTTGCGCGCCGCCTCGTCCATGTTCCACTTCTCCGGCTGCAGAAGGGTCAGCAGGTCGGTGACGCGGTAGGCGGCGTTAAAGACCTTGTGCAACAACTGGGTTACCTGGGCGGGTTCGAGGCGGACCGCTTCGCTTGCGACGACCGCGGGCGTCGCCTGCGCTCCCTGCGCGGCCTCAGACTTTTCCGTCGGCGGCGCTTGCAAGGCGGCGCCAGGCGCTGGCTGTGGTGGCTGCTGGGCTCCGGGCTGGGGCTGCTGTTGTTCCGGCGGCGGCTGAGGCTGTTGCGCGTCCGCGTGCGGGTCAAAAGCGATGACAAGGGCAAGAATCAGAACGTATTTCATTTGAGCCTTCCTGTGATGATGACGGCGCGCTATAGATTTTCGAGGAGCGGCAACCTTTCGGCGACGCCATCCTGAGTCTCGGGGAGTCTTGAGCGACCCTCGAGTCGCAACAATTTAATGATGGCGGGTTCGGGTGGCTTCGTCCAGGAATTTCTTCGGGCCGGTTCCGCCTGCGGCACAAAACGCAACGACACCTGCGGGCGGGACGCCCGCGCTCCCAGAAGAACAAGCGCGATGGCTATGGAGCGGTGAGCTCCTGAATCTCGACAGCAAATTTGAAATAAGGCCGCGGATAGCCTCGGCCCCAGCGGTTCACCTCCCAGCGCGTCTGCAAGAACTGGATTTCAGGACGTTGGCTGAGGTCCAAGGCGGCAAGAGTCATGCCGCGGTAAAACTTCTGCGGAAACGCAAACAGCGGATGCGCGCCCCAGTCGGCGCCGTCCGCCGATCCCCACACGGACACTTCGAGCGACTCCTGCTCGACAATGTCGTCGATCCGCAGCACAATCAGGACGGGCTTGCCGGCGAGCGGACCCAGCTCATAGCGCGCGCCTGTTCCGGACGTTTCCACCACCGTCTCGGCTGGCACCAGGTACGCCACTGCAGTTTGCAATTTCGCTTCCGCGCTCATCGTGCGACTTCCCGGTCGACGTTAACGTCCGACACTCATCGTAACACAGGAAGCAGGGCAGCGGGCGGTCCGTTGGCGAAACGCTTTCCTTGCCTTTGGCGCGCTGATACGGATAGACTCGTTCGCCGAATAGACTCATTCACCGAACCGTCGGAGAAGCTCGATGCTATCCACTCGCTGCCTCTTGCTCTTCAGCCTTGCCGCTTGTTGCGGAAGCGCGGTGTCGGTCGCTCGGCCCCAGGCGCCGGCGGGCGAGAACAGGACGATATCGTTGAATCGCTACTGGAACTTCGTGACCGATCCAGCGGGCAGCCTGAAGGTCAACGACCTGGCCTCCGTCGAGAAGGTCCGGCAGGCGCTCGTTCCCGGCTCCTGGCAGTCAGAATTCGACGATTTGCGCGACTACGCCGGAGTCGCATGGTATTGGACCTCATTCACTCTCGCCCCTCTGGCGGCGGGGCAAATCGCGCTGGTGCGGTTTGGCGCCGTGGACTATCGCGCTGAGGTTTACTTCAACGGGCAGAAGCTCGGTTCGCACGAAGGCGGTTATCTGCCGGTTGAGTTTGACGTTACTTCGCTGCTCCATCCGGGAGAGAACCAGTTGGCAGTGCGCGTCGCCGATCCGGGCGCAAAACCGGACGAGGTCGAAGGAATCAAATACGCCGAGATCCCGCACGGAAAGCAGAATTGGTACGTCCAGACCAGCGGCCCCTGGCAGGGCGTCGAGCTCGAGGTGCGGCCCCGCATGCACCTGGGCGCCGTGCACGTCGCGGCGCGCGCCGACGGAAGCTTCGGAATTGAAGCGCCAATCGTAAACGCGGCTGCGGGAAATCCAGCGGGCGAGCCTGCGAAGGTAACCGCGCAAATCCTCGACAGCGCCGGCAAAGTCGCCTGGGAGCGGAGCCTCGAGCTGAAGGCCGGGCAGGAGAAATGTGAATTCTCCGATCGGCTTTCGAGCCCCAGTCTTTGGAGCCCGGCAAGTCCCGCGCTTTACACGCTTCGTGTCGGTTTGAGCTCGGGAGACGGTAGTAGGTCGACCCACTACCCGGGAGACACTCAGGACTACCGCTTCGGGTTTCGGACGTTTGAGACCCGAGGCGGAAAATTCTACCTGAACGGCAAGGTGATCTATCTGCGCGGGGCGCTTGACCAGGCATTCTATCCTGACACCCTATACACCGAGCCTTCACTTGATGACTTGCGCGCGGAGATGCGGCGGGCAAAACAGTTGGGCCTCAACCTGCTTCGGTGCCACATCAAGGTGCCGGACCCGCGCTACCTCGAGGCGGCCGATGAGGCGGGCGTTCTGGTCTGGTACGAAATACCCAATTGGGACAAGCTGACGGCGGACTCGAAGCGCCGGGGCATGGAAACGCTGCGCGGCATGGTCGAGCGCGACTGGAACCATCCGGCCATCGTCATCGTGAGCATCATCAATGAGAGCTGGGGCGCGAACCTCAAGGAGGCTCGCGACCGGCAGTGGCTGGAGCAGGCCTACCACGAGGCCAAGGCAATCGTCCCCGGCTGGCTCGTAGACGACAACAGCGCCTGCTGCGACAATTTTCACCTAGCCAGCGACCTTGCCGACTTCCATCAGTACGACGCGATTCCCGATCACGCCGCCGACTTCGACCGTTTCGTGGCCGATCAGGCCAGGCGTCCCGGATGGCTCTTCAGCTCGTACGGAGACGCCGCGCCGAGGGGCGACGAACCCATGCTGCTCTCTGAGTTCGGCAATTGGGGACTGCCCAGGGTCCCCGAGACCAAGCCGTGGTGGTTTGCGCGCCGTTTTGAAGGCAGGGAGATCACCTTGCCCGAAGGGATTGAGAAACGCTTCGCGGATTACCAGCTTGATTCTCTCTTCGGCAACTTGAGCGCCTTGACCGACGAGACCGACAAGCATCAGTACGAGGCCCTTAA
>QHZK01000239.1 GCA_003224635.1 Acidobacteriota bacterium
CCCAACGGTAGTCGATGATCCCGCGATAAAGCAGGGTCCCGCCAATCGCCAGGAGCATTCCCAGTTCTCCGGCCGCCACGGCGCGCCGGGCGCTGGCCGGCTCGTTCATCCATTTGAGCGAAAGGATAAAGAGCACCGTGGCCGCGAGGTAAGCGATCTGGATCAATTGCTCGCTGACGAGTGGCGTGGTCATGATTTTTTGCTTTTGCCCGCCTTGAACATCTTGAGCATGCGGTCGGTAATCAAAAAGCCGCCGACGATGTTGCTCATCGAAGCAGCCACGGCAAGCGTTCCCAGCACGGTCGAGAGGGTACTCTTCCGTTCTCCCGCGATGACGATGGCCCCCACCACCGCGATGGCGTCAAGCGCGTTCGTAAGCGACATCAGCGGCGTGTGCAGCAGGCGCGACACCCGCCGGATCACCTCGAAGCCGACGAAGCCCGCCAGCACAAACACGTAGAGGTTGGTAATGAGCTGTTGCGTCACTGTCCCTCCTGACTGCTCCGGCCATGACCAATGTTGGAGCGCTGCTTGCTGCGCCCTCTTGCTCGCGGCCCTCTCCCCTCTCGGAAGAAGGTGGCGCGCAGCGCCGGGTGAGGGGGCCGCTGGGAAGCGGATGGATGTCATTCCGCGGCAACGCCTAAATGTCGCTCTTAAATGTTGCCTTGGGCGACCTTGGCCGGCAGCGAAAAGAATTCCCGGATCCGCCGGTTGACCACGTCGCCGCCCCGCGTCACCAGGGTCTCGCGGGTGATTTCGTCATCCGAATCGAAACGAAGCTGCCCATTCCTGAACAAGTGAATGAGAAACGCAGAGATGTTCCGCGCGTACATCTGGCTGGCGTGATAGGGAACTGTGCTGGCCAGATTGATGTAGCCGATGAGGGTAACGCCGCCTTCCACGGCAACCTCTTTTGCCCGTGTCAGCTCGCAGTTTCCGCCCTGCTCGGCCGCGAGGTCCACGATGACGGACCCGGGCGCCATGCGCTCGACCATCTCCCGCGTCACCAGCACCGGAGGCTTGCGCCCTGGGACAACCGCGGCCGTGATAACCACGTCGCTTTCAGCCACGACGCGCCCGAGGAGCTCGCGCTGCCGCCGGTAGAATGTTTCATCCTGGGCTCGGGCGTAGCCGCGCGCGTCCTGGGCGTCCTGGGCCTCAATCGGGAGCTCGACGAAGCGCCCTCCGAGGCTTTGCACCTGCTCTTTCGTGGATGGCCGGAGGTCGTAGGCAGAGGCGACAGCGCCCAGCCTTCGCGCCGTGGCGATGGCTTGCAGCCCGGCCACGCCCGCCCCGATGATGAACACGCGCGCGGGAGTAATCGTGCCGGCGGCAGTGGTGAGCATCGGGAACAGCCGCGGCAGGGTGTCGGCGGCGAGCAATACGGCTTTGTAGCCGCAGATCGTAGCCATGGAGGACAGCACATCCATGCTCTGGGCCCGGGTTATCCTCGGCATCAGCTCGACCGAAAACGCTGTGACGCCAGTGGCCGCGAGTTCTTGAACGGTTTCGATCGATCCGAGCGGACGCAGAAAGCCGATGAGAATCTGATCGCGCCTCAGCAGCGGCAGGTCGGCCTTGCCGGTCCTGTCGTTCGAGCCGGGACAGAGCACCTGGACCACCACGTCAGCGGTTCTGAAGACTTCGGATCGCTCCGGCAGGATCCTTGCGCCCCTCCCTACATAATCGGCGTCGGGATAACTGGCTTCAACCCCGGCTCCGGTTTCGAGGACTACCTCGAACCCCGCCTTAAGCAGGTTGGGAACGACGGCTGGCGTCAGCGCGACGCGCCGTTCACCCGGAAAGCTCTCCTTGGGAACACCGACGATCATAAGGGCTGATTAGTGTACCATCCTGTGCAGAGGCACTGGAGAAAAAGCCGCGGTAGGGGAGTGCCTTTATGCCCTCCCGAGCTGGAGCACCACATGGGTGCTCCCCTACAATGGATCGGCTCGATTACAATTTCTTATGAAGATGATAAGACTATTGCGTTGGACAATCACGCCCGTTTTAGACTAATCTCGCTTTGATTCGATGACGGAACCACTCAAAGTCGGCGCGCGCAGGTGTTGTTGTTCAGCGCCAATGCCGACGTGTGGCGCTCCGCTTACCGCTTAAGCCAGCCGAAGTTTCAGCCTCTAAGCTCAACCCACCGTCGCATAGATCGCCCCGAGCGGGCTTTTGTGTCTATGGGAGATGAAGCATGTTGACCGCAGAAGCAAAACACCGATACACCGAGACCATTGCCGAAGCCCCAGTTTCTGGCCCGACCAGCTCTGAGTTCCGGGTACGATTCCGGAACAGGATTGCGCCCCGGCTGCCAGTGCGCCTGGCCAGCGCGTTGCTGCTGGTCTCGCTGTCAGTGGCCTCAGCGTTCGCCCAGAAAATCAGCGGCGACATTGAAGGTACGGTCACCGACCGCTCGGGCGCCGTCGTGCCGAAGGCCGAAGTGGCTGCGCGCAGCTTGGCGACCGGGGCCTTGCGCCTTATGACCACGAACGCGAGCGGCACTTATCGGCTTGCCGAATTGCCCATCGGATTCTACGAGGTTTCGGCGTCAGCCGACGGCTTCAAGACGACAGTACGGCAAGTTGAGGTGGCCACCTCGACAGTATCCCACGCCGACTTCGTCCTGGCCCTGGGCGCCAAGGCGGAATCCGTCGTGGTGTCAGCAACGACCCCTCTCGTCGAAGTCTCCGAGGACCGCTTGCACACCTTCGTCGATCAGCACCGAGTCACCAATCTGCCGATCAGCGGCCGCGACATCAATTCCTTGCTTGGAATCGTTCCGGGCGTTCAGCGCGTGCCCGGCGGCGGTTTCCTGACCATCAACATCAACGGCGTGCGGCGCTCCGCCAACAACTTCCTGGTGGATGGCATTTCGAACAACGACCGCTTCTACGGCGATTCGGTCTTGAACCAAACCGGGGTGGTGGGCATTCCTGCGACGCTGATCCCTATCGACGCCACTCAGGAGTTTGTGGTCGAGGAGCTTCCCTCGGCCGAATTCGGGGTAAAAGGCGGCGCCGTGATCAACGTGGTGATGAAGAGCGGCGGGAACGACCTGCACGGCTCCGCCTATTACCTCGGCCACTCGGACTCGACGGACGCTCGGAACTTCTTTTCGGCGAACCGTCCGCCGTTCAGGAACCAGCAGTTTGGAGGCGTAGCGGGAGGACCGATCGTGAAAGACCGGACCTTCTTCTTTGTGAGCTACGAAGCGCAGCGGCTGAGCGCCGAGGCGCCGTACGTTGCGGTCGCCCCCACTGAGAGTGAAGTGCTTGCCGCGAGAGCGCGCATCGCCGGCCTCGGACTCAACACGAACCCGGCGGGTGAGAACCTGCTGAAGTTTTTTCCCATCAATCCCGACGCCCAGGGGAACAGACTGGCGGTGACGGCCCCGACCACCGACAGTATGAACGGGTTTTCGTTGAAGATCGACCACAAGGTCAACCAGAATCATTCCATCTCGGGACGATACTTCTTTGGCGACAGCCTGCAGTCGGCCCCGGCGCAGACTGGAGAGTTGACGCCGCCCGCGCCCTACGGGCCTGATCTGTTCAATTCCGTGGCGCCCACGCGGGCCCAGCTTGGGGGACTGAGTTGGACCTGGATCATCAGTTCCATCGCAGGCCCTCGAAATCAACAACCACATCAACCCTCTGGACCTGGGAATCAACACGGGCGCTCTGGACCCGGCCGACTATGGAGTCCCGGTAGTGAACGTGAGCGACTTTGGAAGCATCGGCGGCGTCGCGGGCTACCCCTTGGCCACGCAACCCAACCAGTCTCTCGACTGGTCCGAGCACTTCACCGACACGCGCGGCAAGCACACGCTGAAGCTGGGTGGCAACTGGCAGCGCGCCTATACCAACGGCCTGCGCAACCGGGCGCGCACCACCTTTGACGTTCTGGCCCCGAACCACGTCGATGCGCTCACCAGCCTGCTGCTGGGCCGTTTCGACGACGCCTCGCGTTCCTTTGGGGACACGCGGCGCTTGATCTCCGAGGGCTCGGCCGGCTTCTACGTCGAGGACGATTGGAAGGTGCGCCCGCGGCTGACCCTGAACGTCGGCCTGCGCTATGATCTGAACGGCGCCATTGGCGAGGAGCGAGACCGCGGATCAAACTTCTTTCCCGGCCGGGGATTGGTCGACATCGGGCACGGTCTTTCACGCCTTTACAACCTCGACCAGGACGCCTTCGGCCCGCGCCTGGGCTTCGCCTGGGACGTTTTCGGAGACGGCAAAACGGCCGTGCGAGGAGGGTATGCGCTGGCCTACGACGTGCCGACTTTCGGCACGCTCGCCGCTCCGCGAGTCTCATTCGTCGGTGGCGCGAATGCGGCGGCGTTCACCCAGATCGATCAAGGAGTCTTCTCGGTTTCTTTGGATCAGCTCAGTGTCGCGCCCGGCGTGCCGATCTTCGGCCCTAACCCAACCCCTAATCCCCCGTACAACGCCTTCGCCATCGCGCCGAACTTCGAGACGCCGCTCATCCACTATTTCAACTTGTCCGTGGAACGGCAGCTTGCGGCCAACACGGCCCTTACCGTTTCGTACGTCGGCTCACGCGGCGGTGATTTGTTTATCTACCGTGACCTGAACGCTCCACCGGTCGGGACCTCGCTCGACAACATTCAGGCATCGCGGCCGTTTGACAGCGCCTTTCCCGACTTGAAGCACATCATCCAGCTCACTAACCTGGGAAAGTCCTGGTACGACAGCCTGCAGGCGTCGGTGCGGCAGCGCAACTGGCACGGCCTTGACGCGCAGTACAACTTCACCTGGTCAAAGTCGCTCGACTACAGTTCGGTCAACCGCGGCAGCCAGAGCAGCTTCCCCCAGCTTGACAATCCGCTGGACATCGCCAACAACAAAGGCCCTTCCGATTTCGACGTGCCCTTCAACTTCAACGTCGGCGGCACGTACAAAGTCCCCAGGGCGCAAAAGTTGAGGCGCCTCGGTGACGGTTGGGAGCTGGCCGGTGTTTACACGGCGCTCGGGTGCCGGCCGTTCACGCCCATGATCGGCTCGCTGGACCCCTCCGGGCAGGACATCCGCGCCGTCCGCGCCAACTGGAACGGACAACCCGTTGAGTACCATGCTCGCGACCCGCAGCACTACGTGGCGAACCCCCAGGTATTCTCGGTTCCGCCGAATGGGACAATCGGCACCGCGGGACGCAATATCCTGCGCGGACCGGGCCTCAGCCAACTCGACCTCTCCCTCATCAAGAACACAAAGATCAACGAACGCTTCAGCCTGCAATTCCGATTGGAAACGTTCAACCTGCTGAACAGGGCGAATTTTGGAGATCCCGGCAACAACGTTCGCCTGGCAACCTTCGGCACGATTACGTCGACGCCAGAGGTGCAGTCCGCCAAAGAAGGAGGGGGCGCCGTGGTCGGAGGAAGCAGCGCCCGCACCATGCAGGGTGTTCTGAAGCTGGTCTTCTGAAAGCCGCTGCCGATAGACATCGAACCTTCCTGCCTCAAGCGGCGACGGCCGATGGTTCGTAAATCAAGGAGGACTTTCTCATGTCTTCTTCAACTCCCGGCCTCCAGAATTCGACCACCGCTAACCCGCGCCGCTTCCGAGAGCCGGTGTACTCGCTCAAATCAAGCATATAGGCTGCAAAGACCTTGCCCGGCCGGGCGCTTACGGTCAGGCGTGACCGCACCAAGTGCAGGAGCTTAAGGTCCGCCAGTTCGTGAATCAAATCGACTTCGTTTCCCTTGGCGTCGGCGTCCAGCAGGAAGCAGTTGGACTCCGCCTTCTCGAGGCAGAAGCTGCACACGCGCTGAAACTCCTGATTCAGGGCCTGGTCGTCGTCCGACGTATCGCGCTTGACCTCCTCTCGCTTGGCGCCCTCACATTCGCCCGCCGCAACATTCACATCCTCCGCTGTGATCTTGTTGGCGTGCTGCGGGTGAGAGCAGATGCGCTCGCGCGCCACATCGAGCGACGTGCGGAAGATCGACAGAAAGTCCCGCGCTACACCTCCGCTCGCCAGTACTAGGCGATCGACCGCGCCATCCGTCATGAGCTGGGCGACGTCAACTTCGCATTCCCGAGCCAAGTTGGTCAAAATCCTCAGCAGGAACTCCTTGGCCATCGAATACCTTTCCAGGGTCATATCGAGATCGATCTGGTCGGCATCCTCGCCCAGCTTAATCCCAACCGGCGGGTCACTGTGGCGGTACCAGTCCGTCCGGTGCCGGATGGTTCCAATCTTCAGCCAGAGGTCGTGGTCTTTGGCCATTCGGTGGAAATAATCAATTACCTGCGGTTGGTCTTCCCTCCGGAGGTGGTACAAGTCGTCCAGAAGAAGGTACGAGTCGCCGGACGAAAGCTGGGCAATCGCCCGAAAGGTGCGCTGATATTCCATGACGTGATGGCGGAGGAAATCGATCTTGCTCCGCCGGAACTGTTCTTGGACTCTCTCGTTGCGGCTCGCAGCCGAACTTACTTTCTGCTCTGCCGAGGCCGACACTGCAGGAGAGATGATGCGTCCTCCGGCCCTGGCCAGAGTTTCTACACTCTCGAGAGTGCCCGTGGTGAGGCTGAGTTCCGCCGCGTCCGCCGCCTGCAATTCATTCTCCAGGGCGTCGATTTGGGACTGTAAGCACAGGGATACTTCAGCGACGCTCTCGTCCCTGGACGGTGACGACGAAGCGTGAATTTTGAGCAGTCTCTGCAGCCTCTGCCAGAATGGGACGCGCTCGGCGGCGCGGAGAGCGGTGGTGTGCAGCCACGCATTGAATTTTTGAAAGGCAGAAATCAGCACGCTCAGCAAAACGTCCGGGTAGCTGTTGCCTTTGAAGGCCTCCAGATTGACGTACGCGATGGGGCGGCGGGCCGTAGTCAAGTCCGCCGCAGCCTTTCTCAGCAGGCTTGATTTGCCTGATCCTCGCCGCCCGAAAATAATATGGTGCCGCCGGCTGGTAGCCCGGCGCAGGGTGCCTGGGGCCGGCTCAATGAAGTGCTTGATCCCCTCGTCCGTCGAGCGGGCGGCTTCTTCGACCTTCATGGCCAGTGCCAGAACCCGATCGGAATTGATGACTTCCTGTTCGTTCGTCACGATTGGTCCTCCAGGGCGCAGCGCCTCCAGGAGACGTGCCAGTCACTTGCAAGCTCCGCCGCGCTTAGATTCGAACTTCTATATTGTACCGTCCAGATGGGGGTTTATAAATCAGGTAAGTTACTATCAGTATTATTCAGTATGTAATTTTTGCGTAGCCTACAAAACTCCCCCTTACTGCTTGGTTGGAGGTTGGGAGGCGACGTCGTCTTTCTGCCCCGACGGGGTCCGAGTGCGTGTCGCTCAGGTGAAGCGCGAGAGTCCTGGAAGGCGCGTCACGATCACGCAAAGCACCACGAGAAGGAGAACCAGCACAACGGAAAGGACGCTGCTCATGCGTGTATCCTACCACGGTTTGCGGCGATGTTCAGTTTATTAATAGCCAACATCGGCGGGCGACGCTTCAAAGTAGTTGACGCGCCTGTCCTAGCTCCACAGCCGGTCCCAGGAGCGCTCGTTGTCCCACTGGGTGGTGGGTTCGAAGTAGCCCGTGCCCGGCATCAGGTGCTCCCGGACCGCATCCTCGTTGAGTGTCAGGCCGAGACCCGGCTTGGCGGGGACCGTGATCCAGCCGAGGTTGACGATGGGTTTTTCGACGCCTTCGACCAGGCTGTCCCACCAAGGCACGTCCAGGGAGTGGTTTTCGAGCGCGAGAAAGTTGAGCGTGCTGGCCGCGCAGTGTACGTTGGCCATGCAGCTCACGGGCGTCCCGGCAAAGTGCATGGCCATCGGCACTCCGTACTCCCAGGCCATGTCGCCGATCTTGTGGGTCTCGAGGATCCCGCCCGACGTGGCAAGGTCGGGATGGATCTTGCCCACCGCGTGGTTTTCGCAGAGGACCTGGAAGCCCTCCTTCAGGTAGATGTCCTCGCCCGTCAGAATGGGTGTGGGGCTCTCCGCTGTGATCTGCTTCAGCAGGTCCGTGTACATCCATGGGATTACGTCCTCTATCCAAGAGAGGTTATACTTCTCGTAGGCCTTGCCGAGCCGGATGATGGACTTCACCCCGAGGTGACCGAGGTGGTCCATGGAAAGGGGAACGTCCAGGCCCACCGCCTCCCGCACCGCGGCGACGAATTCCTCGAGCAAGGCGATGCCCTTGTCGGTCACTTCCATCCCGAGCAGCGGATGCGGGATAGAGTCCATGTCCCACTTGGTCAGGTCCGAGCGCACGGTGACCGTGCCAGGTTTGTCCGAGACCAGATCAACACCCAGGTCCATTTTGAGCCAGGTGAGTCCTTTGACTTCCTTGCGTTCCTTCATTCTTTGGGCATAGATCCTGGGGTCCTTGGACTCGGTCGTGTCGGCGTAGACTCGGATTTTGTCGCGGAACTTGCCGCCCAGCATCGCGTACACGGGCGCGTTGTAGACCTTGCCGGCGATGTCCCACAGCGCCATCTCGATCGCGCACACGCCGCCGGCCTGGCGAGCGTGTCCGCCGAATTGCTTGATCTTGCGGAAAATCCTGTCGATCTCGAGCGGGTTCTCGCCCGCGATGCGGCTCTTGAGCATCAGCGCGTAGGTGGGACTGGCGCCATCGCGCACCTCACCCAGCCCGTACACGCCCTGGTTGGTGTCGATGCGGATGATCGGACAGCTAAAAGGCGCCTTGACGACGGTAGCCACGCGCAAGTCCGTGATCTTCAGCTCGGACGGGCTCGAATTCGTGTTGACGTTCTTCGGATACGCTTCTGCCGGCTCGCCGGCTATGAAGGCGCCGCCCAGCGCCGCGGCGGAGGACTTCAAGATACCGCGACGATCGATAAAATGCCGGTCGGGTGTGCTCATAGCAGTTTGCCCTGTCTCTACTCGGCTCTGTGGAATGAGTGACGGTCGCCCCTCACCCCTTTCCCCTCTCCCGCCAGGGGAGAGGGGAGAGCAGGCTTGAGTTCATGCCCTCTCCCCTTACGGGAGAGGGGGGCGCCCGCGCCGGGTGAGGGGGTTGACGGTCACTCTATTCGACAGCGGTCACTAATCAAGTGGCGTCGCTCGCTCACTCTTCTTTCATGCGCAGTTTCGATCCTTTCTGTTCCAGCCACTTGTTGAATTCCTCGATCATCTCCTTCGTCCACTTGCGGTCGATCTGCCCGGGCGTGTACTTGCCCTCGCGCAGCATCGCGTGCCCCCACTCGTCCACCATGTGGGTCATCTGCGCCTGGTCGGCCACTTCCTGGGCGAGCTGCGGAGGAACGAACGTGACGCCCTCGGGATCGCTTACCGCCACGTCGCCGGGCATCACGGTGACGTGACCGATACGGATGGGCACGTTGATCCCCATCAGCGTGACATCGCGCAGGGAGGAAGGATCGGTCGAGCGCACGAAGACCTGCATCCCCGCGATGCGCGCGATGCCCGTCTCGTCGCGCACCGAGCCGTCCACAATCAAGCCGTTGTGGCTCTTGGCGAAGATCGCGGTCGAGAGGTTG
>QHZK01000240.1 GCA_003224635.1 Acidobacteriota bacterium
CCTCGCGTGGCTCGTGCATTACGCGGAGGTGCGCCGTATCGATGGAGACGAAGGCTTGTATACCACGGCGGCCAGGTTGGTTTGGGAAGGCAAGACCCCGTATCGGGATTTTTTTTATCAACAGGCGCCACTGCTGCCCTACCTCTACAGTTGGATCTGGGCGGTCCATCCGCGCTCCTTGCTGGCCATGCGATTCTTGTCCGCAGCCTGCGGGGGCATCGCGGTTCTTTTGTGGGGCGTGTGCCTGCTTTCGGTGAAGCGAACTTCTCTGAAAGTAGCGATTGCTACCTTTGTCGCTGTCCTTCTGAATCCTTACTGGGTCTCGTGGAACGTCGTCGTCAAGACTTTCGCCGTGGCGAACCTGTTGATGTCCGTAGCCGCGATTTGCCTCTACGCCGCCTTGCACTCGGCCCGCGCCAGGTGGTATTTCGCTGGCGGCCTGGCTTTGGGAGCCTGCACGTCAGTGCGTTCGCTCTATGGCCCGCTGATTCCTTTTGTCCTCGCGTGGGTGCTGTTCCGAGAGCGGCGGACCGCGAAGCCGCCCTACAGGAAGACCCTCGCCTTACTCGCAGGGGCCGTCTTCGGCCTGCTGCCCATGATCGTCAGCTTTGTGGGCGATCCGCACGCGTTCTTCTTCAACAACGTGCGCTATCACGGCTTGCAGGCGGGCTACAGCCGCCTTATGGACGGGAGAATTCTCGTTGGCTACCGGGGCGTTGGGAACACCCTCGGTCTCTACTTCTACTCGATTGTCCTCCGCTTGCTGGGATTCCACCCTTATTTCACGGCTGAGGCGCTGCTGGCGCTTCTAGGCGGACTGAGCTTGCGAAAGTTGATGAAGAGGCGAGACCCTGCGTACACGGCCCAGGACTATCTCTACTTCAAGCTTGCCTTTGTGATGCTGGTCGTTTACACCGCGACGGCGTTGGTTCCTTTTCCTCCTTACGACCAGTACTTCGTGAGCCCGCTCGTTCCGTTCCTCGTGCCCTTCCTGACCGAGGGCTTGCGCGTCGCTTTTCTGGCTGGCAGAAGGTGGGTAGTCTTGCTGGCCCTCATCGCTCCCATCTTCTTCTTGGGTGAACCCAACAGGGAGGCTCTGGCGCACGGACCGGAACCCGAGTGGCAATTGTCGTCCTATTGTAAAGTGGCGGAGACCGTTGAAGCCCACAGCAGTCCTGACGAAGTTGTGCTTTCCTTCTGGCCGGGATACGTCTTCGAGTCCGGAAGGCGATACTTCCCCGGCCTGGAGGACCATATGGTCTACCGGATTACCACCAGGATTGGGCCCGAAGCAAGGGCTCGGTACCACGTTGCCTCTAACGACCAAATCATGCGCGCGATCGAGACCCGTGCTGTCCATCTGCTCGTCATCGGCGCATGGATGAAAGAGTTCTACGGTAACCTATCACCCAGCGAGATAGCTGCGTTTCACGCCGCGGTGGACGCCAATTATTCGTTGGTGAGCAAGATTGGCGATATCGAGGTCTATCGGCGGCGTCCGTCGTAAGGCGTGGCGGACGCGCCCGAGGCCAGCGGCGCGCACTTCCCCGCGGGTTGGCCCGGATAAGGCGATACCTTGGGCGGTCTCTCGTCAGGCTCGACCAGCCAAACGGTACCATTCTTGGTGCGATTCTTGAAGTAGTCGATGAGCTCCTTGTTCTCAGCTTCGCCCATGTCTCGCGCCCAGACGACTTTGGAACCGTCGATATCCGCCCCGTTGTAGACCCACTCCATATCCAGTGCCGCCTGATGCTCCGGCCCGTAGCGGACAATGACCAGGTGCTGCCCGTCGCACCGGCCAAGCTCCAGGGCGATGCGCGCTCGCTCGACCGCGCTCGCTCTCGGCAGGGGCGTGAGGAAACCGAAATCCAGCGTACGGCCCGAGGCGAGCTCCGCCGCGACTACCAGGACGGTTGCCGCCGCGATTAATGGGATCGCCCGCGCCAGGAAGAGTCCCGTGGGCTCTCCCAGCCATCGGGCCACGCGCAAGTGCCTCATGGCCTGGAGTACGACAGCGAAGATCAGCGCGGTGATGGGCGCAGCGTAATGAGGGAGGGCCCACGAGACCAGCGAGAAGCCCGCCAGCGACGCGCCGAGGGCGACGAGCAGGAAGCGAGTCCGGCGGTCGCGCAGCACGCGCGGCAGCATCACCAGCGGGACCGTCAGCGCCAGTCCGAGGTAGAAGATCCACATTCCCACCAGTCGCTCGAACGTCAACTCCGCCCAGCCCCCCAGCGAATGGAACCCCTTGAAACGCGCCAAGTCCCACTTGACGTACCACTCGCGCATGGCTTCGTGGCGATAGGTCTTCGGAGGTCCGGGAGATTGCCAGATGAAAGCGGGCGAGGCGAAGTACGTCTCCCAAGCCACCTGGTAGCCCGTGCGGAAGGGGCTGCCGGTGACGCGCCAATTGTAGTATCCCATTCCCGCGCCCGTCACACCCAGCAACAACCCAAGGGGCAGGACGACGCGCCTAAGCGCGGTCCCGAGCGCCAGCCCGCGTTGCTTCAGCAGCCAAACCGCGAGCGCCACCCCCACGGGCAAGCTGAGCACCAGCCCTTCGTAGGGACGGCTGTTCGCCAGCAGCGCGAGTCCCAGTCCCATCCATAGCGCGTCGCCCGTCGGACCGTGTCCCCCGCCGGGCCTATGGGCCCCGCGTAGCGTATAGGCCCCGCCAAGCGCATGGACTCTGATTCGCGGCAGCGCCCCGAGCGCGAGCGCCCCGCCGGTAGCCGCAAGCGCCCCGCCCAGATAGCTGCTGCTCCAGTAATTGACGAAGGCGAACCGCAGCACCGCGAGCGCCCCGCCCAGGAGCGCCCAGCCCGGCGGCAGCCACCCTTGCAGCATCCAGCAGATCGCCGCGCACATTACGCCCATCGACAGCCACACGCCCACGAACGGATGCCCCCCGATCGCGCGGCCCGCCGCCAGCGCCAATCCCTGGGCGGGCTGGTACATCGAAGCGTAGGTGGGCTTCTGGATTACCCAAAAGGTCTCGAAATGGACCCACATCGGATGCGTCGGATTGGCAAGCCGGCCGTGCGCAAACGTGTCGGCCGCGAGCAGGTGGCTGAATTCATCGTGAACGAAGGGCTTGGGGACCGGTATGATCGGCAGCACGGCGGCGCGCCCCGCCAAGGCCGCGAGCCCCACCAGCAGGACCGTGGTTTTCCGCTTGCGTGCGAGCTTGCCCAGCACGCGCTCCGCGGCGCGAAACCAGCTCGACCCGAGTTTCGGATATACAAAGGCGATCCCGACCGCCGCCACAACCAACCAGATTTCGACGCGAACGAGTGCGAACACCTGGATGAACTTTATACCACAGAAGGCGGGCCTCCGCGGTCGCGTAGGGGAGCACCTTTACGGTGCTCCCGAAATCGGGAGGGCCGTGAAGGCCCCCCTCCGGCCTGCTGGAAGTATGCCCGTGCTCCGGCGCCTCTCAGCGCTCCGGAATCGGCTGGGAAGGCGCCGCCGGAGCGCCGGAACCCATTGGCCCGCAGTCGGCTGCGGCCCGGCCCGGATAGGGCGACAATCGGGGCGGCTTCTCATCGGGCTCAGCCAGCCACACTTGCCGGTCCTTGAAGTACCTGAGCAGGTCCTCATTCTGGCTGGCGCCCATGTCTCTAGCCCACACCACCTTCGCGTGGTCGATATCAGCTTCGTTGTAGACCCATTCAATCGCCGGCTCGTGCTCGCTCGTATAGCCGTAGTGGTGAGGACGGTAGCGGACCAAGACGAGTTGTCCTCCCCGGCACCTCCCGAGCTGGGCTTGGACGCGCGCGCGCTCCACGTTGCCGAGCGAGGAGGCCCAACTCGGCACTCCGTCCCAAGCCCGGGCTAGGCCGAGGGGCTTGGCCGCGACGTGCGTCCCAAGCATTGCCAACAGGACCACGGGGATTCCTCGCGCCATGAATCGCCCGGTGGGCTCGTCATACCATCGCCAGGCGCGGAGGTGACGCATCGACTGCAGCACAATGGCAATCACTACAGAAGTCATAGCGGCGGCGTAGTGCGGGGAAAAGAAGACCTCGAGCCACAGCCCCACCAGGAATACAGCGGACACCATAAGCAGGAAGCGCGTCCGCCGGTCCCTGAGAACGCGCCCAAACATGACGAACGGGAGCGTGAGGGCAAATCCAAGGTAGAAAACCCAAAGTAGAGCCAAAACCGCAGCGCCGCTGCTCGAGTGCCGCTTGCGGTAGCCGTACATTTCTTGGCCAGCGTAGAAATCGCGCAGCTCCTCGTGGTGATACACGGGCTCGGGCCGGGGCGACCCCCAGAAGAAATAGGGCGCGACAGCATAGGTCTCGCGATTCACCTGGTACGGCATGCGGAAGGGGCTGCCGGTGACGCGCCAGAAGTAGTAGCCCATAGCCACACCCGTCACGGCGAGCAGGAAGAGGAGCGGGAGCACAACGCGCCGGAGCGCCGCGCGAAGCGCGAAGCCTCTCTGCTTGAGCAACCACAGAAGCATCGCGCCGGCGACGGGCAGGCTGAGGACGAGCCCTTCGTAGGGCCGGGTGTTGGCGAGAATCGCGAGCCCGAGCGCGATCAGGACGACGTCGCGCAACCGCTGCCGTCGCCTGACCCGGGGCAACGCGCCGAGGAGCAGGGCGCCGCCGGTTGCAACCGGCGCCCACCCCAAGTAGGCGTTCACCCAGTAGTGATGAATCCCAAATTGCAAGATGGTCAGGAAGCCTCCAAGCAGCGCCCAGGCCGGCGGCAGCCAGCCTTGCAACATCCAGCAGACGGCCGCGCACATCACCCCGATGCTTAGCCAGACCCCAACCCAGGGATTGCCTCCGATTAACCTTCCAGCGGCCAGGACCAGCCCCTCGACCGGAGGATACATCGAGGCGTATGTGGGGCGCTGGATGATCTGAAAGCTCTCAAAGAAAATCCACATCGGGTGGGTCGGATTCGTCAATCGCCCATGCAAGAACGTGTCGGCGGCAAGCAGGTGGCTGAACTCGTCCTGAATGCACGGTTTTGGGGCCGGCCAGCGCGGTAACGCTGCCGCGCGCACCCCGAGCGTGAGTAGTCCTACGCAAAGGACCGAGAGGCGGCGGTTTCGCGCCAATCTCGCGAAAGGCCGTTCAAGGGCGCGAAACCACGTTGCCCCGAGTCGCGGATAGAGGAAGGCAACCGCCAACAGGAGTATCACCAACCCGCATTCGATCAGGGCAAAGGCGAAAAGCATTGAGTTAAACGTCGGTCTAATTGGTCACCAATTTGCCTAGCGTTTTCACAGCCGCTTGACACAAACTTCTTCATCTTCCGCCAAGGCGAGGTACGACCTATGCTGAGTCAGAACTTCCTCGATGACCTTCCCGATTTAGAGAAGAGAGTTGAAGGGTTTTGGATTGAGAGGAATGATACCATGAGAGTCATTCCTTCGGATGCCAACCGTTCCTTGCTGTGCGGGCGTGCTTGGGAATTATTTTCCCAGGCTGTGATGATATATTGTTTGGTCCAAAATCGAACCTCCAGTTCGATCATCTCTTCGCGTGGTTCGCCAGGGCTCGCAAGGCTACGAAGACCAGCGCGAGTCCTAAGGCAAAGGGCCCCGCAATTTTGCAGCCGTTTGGGGCGGTCACGCGAGGGAGACTCAT
>QHZK01000294.1 GCA_003224635.1 Acidobacteriota bacterium
GCATCTCGGGACACGTCAAGAACTGCCGGGACGGCACCGTGGAGGTTTATGCCATCGGCGACGAGGCCTCGCTCGAGGAATTCAAACGTCATCTCGCGGAGGGCCCGCCAAGCGCCCGCGTGGCCGGCGTTCGAGAATCGAGCGAGCCGGTCAGTACCCGTTACACGAGGTTCGTGATCGAAGGGGGATGGTAAAGCAAGCCGTCAGCCATCAGCACTCAGCCATCAGCCATCAGCAAACCGCGTCGGCTGAAAGCTGACCGCTGAAAGCTGACGGCTGATAGCTGTTAGCTGACGGCTGATTGCTTCTGTGCCGCGCGGGAGGGGGAGGATTCGTGGAGGACCTGAAGAAGCTGATTCGCGAAGTTCCCGATTTCCCGAAGCCGGGTATTCTCTTCTATGACATCACGACGCTGCTGAAAGATCCGCTCGGGCTGCACTGGGCGGTCGACCTGCTGGCCAACCACTACGTGGGCCAGCTCATCGACCGCGTGGTGGGGATCGAGGCTCGCGGGTTCATTTTTGCGCCCATGGTCGCCTATCGCCTGAACGCCGGGTTTGTTCCAGTGCGCAAACCGAAGAAGCTGCCCGCTGCGACCGCGCGCGCCACCTACAGCCTGGAGTATGGCCAGGACGCGCTCGAGATCCATCGCGACGCGATCAGCCAAGGCCAGCAAGTCTTGATCATCGACGACCTGCTCGCCACGGGGGGCACCGCCGCCGCCGTCGCCGGGCTGGTCGAGTCGCTGGGCGGGAAAGTCACCGGCATCGGGTTCCTAATCGAGCTTGAGTTCCTGAAAGGCCGCCAAAAACTCTCGCGCTACAACCTTCACGCCATCTTGAAGTATTGAAGAAGCAGGTCCCACTTCTGCCTACTGCCTACTGCCTTCCTCCGTCCCGGCGGTCTCGACGGCCTTGAGTATCCCGTCCAGAAAGAACTTCTCGGGCAGCGCTCCTTCGATCGAGGCTTGCTCGTTGATCACGGTCTTGGGGACGGCGTAAACGCGGTATTGTCCCGCCAGGTCCGGAAACTCGGTGGACTCGATGCAATCGGCCGTGATGAGGTCGTTCTCCATCGCGAAGCGGTGGGCCAGGCGCACGGCCTGGGGGCAGTGAGGTCAGGTGGGAGTGACGAAAACTTCGAGGTGAACGGGTTGCGTCACCTTACCGAGGTTCTCCTTGCTTTCCGGGCCCAGTCCCGAATCTCCCTTGGAAACGTCGATGATGGCGTCGAGCAAGGTGGAGAACTCGTATCCGGCGGGCAGGCCGTAAAACCGGATGCCGTAGTCTTTGCCGTTGCGCACGATCGTGGCGGGGACCTTGTCCACCTTGTACTCGGCTACCTTCTCTTTGTCGAGCAGGAAATTGTAGACTTCGACCGAAAGCTTGTCCGAAAGCGCGGCTAGCTCCTCGAGCAGTTGTTTGGCCTCGCGCCCGTACTCCAGGTTAAGCTCCTGAGTGAAGTGGACAAGCTTCACCGGGTTGACCATCTCCTTCAGCCGCTCCCGGATTTCCTGAGCGTCTTCCTCGCCGATCAGCGCCATCGGTTCTCCTCGCCGGGTCCTGAGGCTTGTCTCGCCCCCCTAGTGCTCAATTATATCCGGATGTACGCTAAGGCGGCGTTGTTTTCGGGCCCTGTCTTTAGGAATGCGGGCCTCCCGCGCGCACGTGACCGCAATGGCTTCGCGACTGAACCAAAACACCCCTCGCGGCGTCTTGCATAGTGGACCGGCAATGGAAGCACTCCTCGGCGACTGTGCGGAAGCGGCAGTGACCCCGGACGACACGCTGGAGCGCGAATTCGTCGGGCGGCTGGAGGAGGCGTCCAGGCTCGCCTTCCGCGTGGCGCTGGGGGTGCTCCACAATCGCGAAGATGCCGAGGACATCGCCCAGGAAGCTCTGGTGCGGGCTTATCGGAATTTCGGCGGTTGCGCGACCGCGAGCGCTTCCGGGCGTGGCTGGTCCGCATCGCCTGGCGGCTGGCGCTCGACCATCGGCGGTCCCAGGGCCGGCGCGAACGCCTCGAGCTCGCCGTATCCGGTCACGCTGCACCGCCCAGTGTGGAACAGATGGCCGCCTGGCGCGAGTTCGAACGGCATCTCTACCGCGCCATGGATGAGTTGCCGGAGAAGCTTCGGATCGTCGTGGTCCTGGCCGGCGTCGAGGGCTACGACACGCGCGAAGTGGCTGCGCTTCTGGGTCTCCCCGAAGGCACAGTGAAGTCGAGGCTTTATGCGGCCAGAAAACAACTGGCGGAGAGGTTGCGATGGATTGCAAGCGATACAAGAGTTGGCTGAGCGACGCCGTAGCGGGCGCGCTCGGTCCCGCGCGTGAGGCCGAACTTCGTGCGCACGTCGAGGCGTGTTCGGACTGCCGCGCGCTGCTCGAGCGCGAGCGGGCGCTTTTCGAGGCCATCGACCGCGGCGTTCAAGCACACCTCGCCGCCGCGCCTTCCCCGGAATTCGCGGCGCGCGCGCGGATGCGCCTCGCGGAAGAGGCTGCCCGCCCCTCAAAATACGGCTTGAACGCCGGCTCGCGCTTGGGAACGTGGGTTGCGCCGCGATTCTGGCCGCAGTTCGGGCTCGCGACCTCGGTTCCGGCTGCCGCTGCGGCGCTCTTGGCGTTCGCTGTGCTAACGGTTTGGCTGGCACGCCGGCCGGCGAGTCACCGCGCGAAGAGCCCGCAGGCGATAGCGCAGAGGGACTCGGCTCCGAGAGCGCAACCGCCTGCAGTTGCCAGTCAAGTCTCGGGGCATCAAGCTCAACCGCGTCTCGCGACGCGTACGGTAGGCGCCTCTGAAGCTCAGCCGTCGAACGACACGCGCCGCCAGCTCAGGGGCTTGTGGCGGCCTCCAAGGAGGGTCGACAGCAGCATAGGAGGCTCGCTGCCTGAGGTTATTGTGGACAAGAACGAACAGGAAAGTTTGGCAAAGTTGTACGAGTCAATCAACAGCGGCCGTGTCGACGTAGCCTCGCTCGCGGCGGTGCCGCCAGGGTTCGAGCGCCAGCCTGACGGGTCGCTCGTGCCCGTGCCGCTCAAGATTGCGCCGCTCGATATCGCCAAGCTTGACTCAGGGCAGGTCTGGGGAGGCGAACCCCAGTGATCTCCTGTACAGTCGATTTCGGTCCACCGGGAGGAAAATCATGAAGACGACAAAGATTTTGGCAGCGAGTCTGGTTGCGGCGATGACGTTGCCCATTGCGCTTCGAGCTCAAGACAAGCCGCAGCCGAAGTCCCTCATCCCGTCCCTCATCCCGCTTCGCGTCCAGGTAGTGTTCAGCGAGTACGAAGGCGAGAAGAAGATTGCCACTCTTCCCTACAGCATTGCGGTCAACGCGAACGAACGGCAAGACGGCGGCCTCTTTGGGCGGATGACCTCCCTGCGCATGGGGATACAGGTCCCTATCGGGACGGGAAAGAACGGTGACATTAACTATCAGAACGTAGGTACCGATGTCGACTGCTGGGCGGCGTCGACCGAAGATGGGAGCTTTCACGTGAGTCTTAGTGCGACCAGATCATCGCTTTACACTCCCTCCTCCGACTCGGAGAGAAAGTCGGTCGGATATGTAGGGGCGGTGGAAGCGAGGGGCGAGCCTATGATCAGACGGTTTAATGCGTCCTTCAATCGGCTGCTGCGCGACGGCCAGACGATAGAGAACACGATGGGCACCGATCCCGTCACCGGCCACCTTTGGAAAATTGCCGTTACCCTGCGCGCCGTGAAGTAGTCCGTAGGGGAGGGCCTTATCAGGCTGCTGGTCGAATTGCAGAAAAACCGGCGGCGCGCTCCGAACCGCCCGCAGTCGGCGGGGAGCGAGGAAAAGGCTTAAAGGATGATAAAAAGGGGAATTTTTCGGAACGAAGCCGACATGTTATTTAGAATCAGTAACTTAACATAAAGAGAGCGGAAAAACGAAGCCAACTGTGAGTCGCGCGGATTTACCAGCCGTTCCCGGAAATAAGGTTAAGTCGCGGCGCCCGTCTTGCCCGCGCTGATGACTCGATCGACGAGCCCGCCGGGTTTCGCGAGCGCCATGACATCTTGATTCAGCAATGCTGCTGGGGCCGTCCAGATCGACCAGTTGAACCAGTAGTCCCAGCCGTAATTCACCTCGCCCGTGTCTCCGCCGGCGCTGCAGCAGTTGGCGCCGTCCCAGAGATAACCCCACTTGCAGTAGCTGATCTCCAGGTTCTTACGGAGCAAATCCAGGCCGAATTTTCTCTGGCCTTCGTAAATGAAGGTTATAGCGTTCCAGATGACCTGGTGGTTGGTGTAGATGTACTTTCCCGTCAGGTAGCCGGTCTTATCCGCGGTCCAGGGCGAGCCGTCCGGCATTGAATAGATGGGCGGCATTCCGAGCTTGCTGATCTTCGAGACCTTGTCGCGAAGGACAGCGAGGACCTTGTCGACGTTTTCCTGAGGGAAGACAGCGGGCACGCCGGTGAAACGGGCATAGTACTGGCCATTGAGTTGGGGCGTGAAGAACGCGTCCAGCACCTTCCCGGCCTCCGTGTCGTTGTAGATGAGGTAGTGGTCGCCCTTCCAGAGGTGCTTCTGCATGGCTTCCTTGCCCGCCGCCACCAGGGCATCCAGCCTCGCCACCTCTTCAGAGTCGCCCATCGCTTGGGCCCACTCTTTCAGCATCTCGGCCCCAGCCAGACGCAGTCCGCCCGGGTGCGTGACGTAGCCGCGCATGGAGCGGTCCTCGAACCACTCCGAATCATTCCAGGTGCGCGGCCGGACCGGCGGCATGGCGATGATCTGCGACAAGCCCAGCTCGGGGCGCTGAGAGAACGAGTACCCGAGGGCTTTCTTCACCGACGGGTAAAACTCCTTCATGAAGGCCTCGTCGCCCGTGATCCTCCAATGCCAATACGCCGGCGCCACATAGCAAAAGCCGGACATCACCTCCTGGTAGTCGTAGGCCATGGGGTTCGCCGGGTCCGCCCAGCGCCCCATGAGCTGGGCCACGTCGCCGTTCTCCTTTTGGGTCCAGCGATAGCCGCGCAGCATGGAGGCCGCGCATTCCGGGAAGAAAAACGACAGCAGCGGACCTGCCATCGCCATATTCGAGAGCGTCGTGACGTGCGGACACGACCGTGGCGCCTCTTCCAGCGCAAAGACGCCGTCCTCGGGCTTCGACCAGCTTCCGATAGGGTCTTTGGCCTGCGCCCACATGCTGCACGGAGCAAAGTAATAAAAGGCATTGACCAGCGCGTCCGCCAGCCACCCGGGCAGGGTCGGGTCATCGTAGATTACCGACTGCCACGCAATGATCCGCTCGAGCAGCTGGCGGTGGTTGCGTGCGAGAAAGCGTGCCACCTCGCTGGCATCGGCAAAGCGCGAGGCGTACATGTGAGTAAAGCGCTTCCCGGTCGTCGAGGGAACCAGGACTCCCCCCGGAGCTTCGGTGATCACCCGCTCGCCTCCGGTACCCGGATTCCCGTTGCCTTCCCATTCCGGGGCGTACCAGGCGAGGACAATCCGTACCACTCTCTCCTGGCCCGGTTCGATGCTGAAGTCTGCCGTTAACGATGAGCCTCCGTCGTCGCTCTCAGTGGTCGATGGCAGTTCGTTTTCGATTGCCGCCCACTTCAACCCATCGCTTCCGAGGGCGCCGCCAGTGCGGACGTGGTCGCCGTCCACCGCGGCGAGCACGTAGCTCATTCCCCATGCCCTGTCTTCCACCCAAACGCCGGAGAGACCCGCGGGCGCGGGCCGTCGCGTGATCCGGGGCTCGGGCATGACTGGTCTTGCCGCCAAATCGGGCCAGCCAATCACCTCGTCCTTGGTGTGGTGGCTGGCAAAGCCCGGAAAGCTGAAGGCAACGCATCCGGATTGGCGTGAACACGACGTGTTCCGAAGATGAACCTCGAACACGGCGCCCGGAGTATTGGAAGCCTTCGCGTCGCCCGGAATGAACGGAGACCAACTCCGCACACCCACTTCGATCGGTTGGTCCGTCTTGTACTCGACGTCAGCGATCGGGTAGTGACCCCAATAGTCCGTGGACTGAATCAGGCCCACTTTCAGCATCTTCAGGTTGATCCCGAGCGACGGCCGGTTGTTCCCGGCATAATTCTTCGTCTGGCCCGTGGCGAGCGCCGAGGTCTTGCCGCCGATGCTGATCCCCAGATAGG
>QHZK01000295.1 GCA_003224635.1 Acidobacteriota bacterium
AAGCAGTAGGCAGTAGGCAGGAAGATGCAAAATCTAAAAGCCGGCAACGTCCCTCCCTTATTAGCTCCAGAAGTTTCCATAGCCCTGATGCCGTAGAGACGTTCCGGTGGAACGCCCTCTACGTCGAAATATCGGTGTTATAGCGTGATGGACGCGAAGCGCCAGGCTGCTGTAGACATCGTCCGCCGGCTGCGCGCGGAGGGATTCCAGGCGTATCTGGTGGGCGGGTGCGTGCGCGATCTGGTGATGGGCCGCGAGCCTCAGGACTACGACGTCTCGACCGACGCGACGCCCGACGCGGTCGTGCGGCTGTATCCCGAGAGCCTGACCGTGGGCGCCCAATTCGGCGTGGTGCTGTTACCGCGCGAGGCGGGCGACGTCGAGGTGGCGACCTTCCGCAGCGACGGACGCTACACCGACGGGCGCCACCCGGACCAGGTCCGCTACTCGAAGACCGCCGAAGAGGACGTGCGCCGGCGGGACTTCACGATCAACGGCCTGCTTTATGACCCGCTGGCCGCGCCCGCTGCCGCACCTACTGACAGGCTGGCCGCGGCCACGAATGGGGTGCTCGACTACGTGGGCGGGCTGGCCGACATTCAGGGGCGCCGCATCCGCACTATCGGCGATGCGACCGAGCGCTTCAGCGAAGACCGCCTGAGGATGCTCCGCGCCGTGCGCTTCACTGCGCGCTTCGGGTTCTCGCTCGATCCTGCCGCGCTCAAGGCCATCCGGGAACTTGCGCCCGAAATCAGAGACGTCAGCGCCGAGCGCGTGCGCGACGAGATCGTCAAAATCCTCACCGAAGGGAACCCGCGCCGGGGCTTCGAGCGGCTGGACGAAGCCGGGCTGCTCAAGGAAGTGTTACCGGAAATCAAGGCCCTGCAAGGCGTCCAGCAGCCGCCCGAGTTCCATCCCGAGGGAGACGTTTGGACGCACACCCTGATGATGCTGGAGGGCCTGCGCAACCCGACGCCAACCCTCGCCCTGGGCGTGCTGCTGCACGACGTGGGCAAGCCGCCCACGTTCTCCGTCCGCGAGCGCATCCGGTTCGACAATCACGTGGAAGTGGGCGCGAGGATGGCGGAGGACATCTTGAAGCGCCTGCGGCTGCCTTCGCGTGAGACGGAGCGCGTGGTCGAGCTCGTGCGTCATCACCTGCGCTTCAAGGACTTCCCCCAGATGCGCCGGTCAACCCAACTGCGCTTTCTTCGCATGCCGGCGTTCGACGAGCACCTGGAGCTGAACCGCCTCGACTGCCTTTCGAGCCACCGCGACTTGACGAACTACGAGCTCGCCCGCCGCATGCTCGAAGAAACCCCTCCCCAGGAGATCAAGCCTGCGCCCCTTGTGCGCGGCGACGACCTGATCGCCAAGGGCTACAAGCCCGGCCCGCTCTTCAAGCAAATCCTTCAGACGGTCGAGGACGCGCAGCTCGAAGGCAAGGTCCGCAGCCGCGAGGACGCGCTCGAACTGGTCGCGGAACAGTTTCCGCTCCAGCAGCCGTAGCGCGGCGCCCTTGATTGAGACAACGTGGCTAGCTTAACGGTCGAGCAGCATCGAACTCTGCCATCCGGCGGGGTTGGGAGTCCAGTTGCGGGTGAAGACGTCGCTCAAGGTCAGGGCGATCAAGATCGCCAGCCAGAAGAAAGCGGCCACGATGACGACGCGGGTCAAGCCGGGGCTGTACTTGACGTGCATGAAGAAAAGGATTACCAAGGTCGCCTTGCACACGGCGATGGCAAGCGCGGCAACGGTATTCATCGGGCCGAGGTCCTTGAACGCCACGGCGGTGGTGAGCGCGGTCAGCGCGATGAGGGTGATGAAAACCAGAAAGTAGGTCTTTTTCGGAACGACGTGTCCTTGCATGGTGCGATTCCTGTAGCGCCGGACTTTATTATTAGCGCCCCTTATTTTGCGAACATCAATAATTGAGCGAGGCTGCCTACTGCCGACTGCCTACTCTTATTAGTACCGTCCCCCGATCAGGTACAGCAGAGGGAAGAGGAAAATCCACACAATATCGACAAAATGCCAGTACAGGCCGGAGACCTCTACCGGGTTATACCGGTCCGAAGAAAACCTGCCGCCCCACGCCATGATCAGAAGCGCCGTGAGGATTCCGACCCCGACCACCATGTGCAGCGCGTGCACTCCGGTCATGGCGAAGTAGAAGAACATGAAGAGTTCGACGTGTGGGAGCGGAGCGTGGAAGCGCTGAATCTCCGCCAGGGCGGCGCCCTGCGGAGCGAAATCAATCCCTGGCACCAGGTGTTCGAGGTAGTCGTGGCGCCATTCAAACGTCAGCTTGATGCCGATGAAAGCCAGGCCCAGGAGCATGGTCGAGATCAGGAAGACTATGAGCGCCTTGCGCCGGCCGAGCTGAGCGGCATGCACGGCGAGCGCCATGGTCAAGCTGCTGAGGATCAGGATCCCCGTGTTCGTAGCGCCAAACCTTACGTCGAGAAGATGACTTCCGGCCACAAATCCGGCCAGATAGAGGTTGCGATAAATCGTATAGCCGCAGAAGAGGCCGCCGAAGAACAGGATCTCCGTTGCCAGGAACACCCACATTCCCAGGCTCGCGGCGTCGTGCTGTTGTTCGGCATCGTCGAATTGTTCGGCTAGAATAGCGGCGCGACCCTCGGTCAAGTTGTGCCTCCGCCCCCGCTGTAGCGGCGCTCTATGAGCGCCGAAATTGGCCGGTCATGGTCAAGGACGGCACCACCCGTTTCGAACACGGCGGTCACAGACCGCTCGAACACGGCGGTCATAGACCGCTCGAACGCGGCGGTCATAGACCGCCGCTACAGCAGATTCCGCCGGAACGTCTCTACACGGCGGTGCCTTCTGTTGTGCTCGCATACGCGTACGCCTCGTCGGTCACCACGGGTGTTTCCTCAAAATTCTCCGTGGGAGGCGGCGACGGGGTCTCCCATTCGAGTCCTTTGGCCCCCCACGGGTTAGGCCCCACCACCGGACCGTAGCGCATCGACCAGATCAGGTAGACCAGCGGGATCAGGTAGCCGATACCCAAGATCGAGGCGCCTGCCGACGACATCACGTTGAGCACCTGGAACTCCGGAGCGTACACGGCGTAGCGGCGGGGCATCCCGAGATAACCGACGACGTACTGCGGGAAGAAGGTAAGGTTGAACCCCGCAAAAATCACCAGCGCCGCAAATCTCGCCCAAGCGTCCGGATACAGGCGCCCGGTGATCTTGGGCCACCAAAAGTGAATACCGCCCAGGTACCCCATCAGCGCCCCGCCCACCATGATGTAGTGGAAGTGGGCGATCACGAAGTAGGTGTCGTGGAGGTGAACGTCGACGGCCAGGGACGCCAGGAACAATCCGGTCAACCCGCCCATGGTGAAGAGACCAATGAATCCCATCGCGTAAAGCATCGGCGCATCGTAAGAAACCGAGCCTTTGTAAAGCGTAGCCGTCCAGTTGAAGACCTTGATCGCCGACGGAATGGCTACGGCGAAGCTTAGAGCGGAGAAGACCAGACCGGCGTACACGGACTGGCCGCTGACGAACATGTGATGGCCCCACACCAGAAAAGATATGACCGCGATGGCGACGCTCGAGAAGGCGACGAAGCTGTAGCCGAAGATCCGCTTCTTTGAGAAGCAGGTTACCAGCTCACTCATCACCCCCATCGAGGGGAGAACCATGATGTACACGGCTGGATGCGAATAGAACCAGAACAAGTGCTGGAACAGGATCGGGTCGCCGCCCAGGGCCGGATCGAAGATCCCGACGTGGAATGCGCGTTCCAGGGCAACCAAGGCCAGGCTGATCGCCAGCACCGGCGTGCCCAGGATGAAAATGATGCTGGTGGCGTAAATCGCCCAGATGAAGAGCGGGAGCCGGAACCAGGTCAGCCCGGGGGCGCGCATCTTGTGAATGGTCACGACGAAGTTCAGGCCGGTGAGAATCGACGAGAAGCCCGTGATGAAGACGCCGATCGCCGCCGACATCACGTGCGAATTCGAGTAAGTGGTGCTCAGGGGAGTGTAGAAGGTCCAGCCGGTGTCCACGCCGCCGGAAGACACCGCGTAGAGCACGCACAGCCCGCCCGTCATGAAAACGTACCAACTGAGCAGGTTCAGGCGCGGAAAGGCGAGGTCGCGCGCGCCGATCATCATGGGCACGAGGAAATTCCCCAGCACGGCCGGAATGGAGGGGATCAGAAAGAAGAAAACCATGATGATGCCGTGCATGCTGAACAGCTTGTTGTAAGTGGCGGGCTCGAACAAAGCTCCTTGCGGCTCGATCAGGTGCAAGCGCATCAGGACCGCCGCCGCGCCGCCGATGAAGAAAAAGAACGTGATCGACGCGAGGTACAAGAGCGCGATGCGCTTGTGATCGGTGGTGAAGAGCCAGGACCTGATCCCGTAGTTCACGTTCAGATAGTGAACGCGCGACCCAATCGGGGATTCAAGCGGGGCTTCAACTGTCGCCGTGCTCATGGCTTGCCCAGGTTCCTTTCTTCGGTTCCCAAAGACTTGACGTAGGCGATGAGCTGCAGCAACTGCTCCTCGCTGATCTGGCCCTTGAACGTGGGCATGATGGCGGGATATCCGTTCACGATTTTGGCGCTGGGGTAGAGGATGGACTCGCGAAGGTAGTCCTCATCCGCCATCGCCATTGCGCCGTTCGAAAGCAGGACGGGCTTGCCGTAGAGGCCCGCGAACGATGGACCCTTGCCCGTCCCGTGGCAAGCCACGCAGCCGAACTGCTCGTAAAGCTCGGCCCCGGCGGCGGCCACCGATTCGCCCTTGATGCTGCCGCTCAACCAGTGCTGGTAGTCGACCGGAGTCATGACGTACACCCAGCCGGTCATGTGGGAATGGTACTCGCCGCAGTACTGGGCACAGAAGAAGTGGTACGCGCCGGTCTGAGTCGCCTCGAACCAGATGCTGGAGTACCGGCCGGGAACGACGTCCTTTTTCACCCGGAAGGCCGGGATGAAGAAATCGTGAATCACGTCTTCGGAAGTCATGGTCAGCTTGATCGGGCGGCCAGCTGGGACGTGCAGCTCATTGATCTCGCGCACACCCTCCGGGTGCTGGAGGTGCCACATCCACTGCTTGCCAATCACAAAGATTTCGCTCGCCGCAGTGGGCGGGCGTGAGTCCTGAATGTAGAGGCTCGAACCCCACAGGAACATCACCACGGTCAGGAAAAGCGGGACCGCGGTCCACGCGACTTCGATAGGCAGGAACTCGGCGATCTGCGGAGGCCGCTCGTCCTCCGAGCGGCGGCGATATTTGATGGCGAAATAGAATATGGTCAGGAAAATGAGCGCGGTGAAAAACAGATCGACCGCGGTCAGGAAATAGTACAGGTGGTCTACTCCCCGCGCGATGGTCGAGGCCTGGTCGGGACGTAAGGGTAATCCGTGCATGATTCGAAATCACCTTCGACGTGGGTGGCGCATACATGGCGGGGTTTGCCATGTATGCGTCCCCTGACCGCATACATCGCAAAAAGCGCGATGTATGCGCCACCCGCGAGCTATATTTGCCGTGCCTGTCTTGCGCCGCGTGACATCACCAGAATCAGGGTCCCGAGCGAAAGGACCGTCACGAGACCTGCGATCTGGATGACTCGTGAAATAATGAGCCCGTACTTCCCCGTCGCGGGGTTGTACTGGCAGCAGAACAGCAGTACCTGGTCGACGGGCGAGCCGATCTTTCCGGCGGACGCCTCAACCAGCGCCAGGCGCAAATCTCCGGCGGGATACCGAATGCCGTAAAAATAGCGCGCCAGCTTGCCCTGCGGGGTCACAACCATGATGGCCGTGGCATGAGCAAACTGCCGCGTTTGGGGATCGTAGTGATACCGGAACCCCACGGCCTGGGCCAGTTGGTGGATCGCCGGCTCGTCGCCGGTCAGAAAGTGCCAGCCTTCGGCAGCGCCGGGACGACCGTAAAGCCCGACGTAGAGCGCTTTTTTGGCCGCCGCGAGCGCGGGCTTCTCGCTCGGGTCAAAGCTCACCGTCACCACGTTGAACTGATCGCCTACGTCAAACTTGAGCTGCTTCAAGCTTTCGAGCAATCCGTTAAGCACCATGGT
>QHZK01000296.1 GCA_003224635.1 Acidobacteriota bacterium
TGTACCGCCATTTCCAAATCTATCCAGTACTCCAGCCCTCAATCGGGCGCATTGATAACAACCGCATGCTTTTGTTTGACGGTCAACACAAAGCTGCCGCCCTTTTGTGGAACGGTGTTCGCTCCTTCGAGTGCAAGATCTACATCGAGCCGGATGTTCGTCTCCTAAATCAGACCAATATCGCAGCCCATGACAGAGATGAACGCCATGCGGGCGCCCTTGACAGCCCTTCCTGCCCCAGTGGAGATGTGTGTTTTTTCCGGTTGACACCGCCGACGCTTTTATAGATGGCCGTATAGATAGTCGGCTAACCTGAGATGTGCGCGCACAACCCCGAAACGGCCTTCGGCAGGATAACTCCTGCCTTGTCGCCAAGTGGCGGCCTATCGTTGCCCGGCGTCCACTACGGCGATTGGGTGGGCGTCCGGCTCGATGCCGATCCGGTCGTTGACTGCGCAGCGCAACTTCTGCTTGCACCCGAGGTAACGCTCCGTCGTTTGGATCGAGACATGACCGAGCAGAAACTGGATTTGATCCAATTCGCCGCCGGCTAAACGGCAGAGCCTCGCACAAGTTCGGCGGAGGTCATGGGGAGCGAGCTTCGCGATCCCTGCTCGTGAGGCAGCCTCCCGCACTGTCTCCCACAGCACCTTCGGCGTCATCCCCGTTCCCCAGACCCGGCCCGTCCGGTGTATCGCTCGAAAGAGCGTCCCTTCCGTAATCCCACTCGCCTCCTTCCATTCGTCGATCGCATTCTTCACCCACGCCGGGACCGGAACCGTACGAATGTGCCTGGCCTTACCCAGGAGGTCGGCGATGACCCAGTGCTCCTCGCGCAACTGGATGGACTCGACGCGCAATGCCAGCAACTCGCCTCGTCGGAGTCCGCATCCGGTGAGCATGGCGAGCATCGCATAATTCCTCTTGCCCCGAAGCGATCCCCGCTCCACGCCGGCCAGCAGTCGCTTGCCCTCCTCGGCGGTCAGCCAGTTTCCCACCCGGACTCCAATCCGGCGCACTCCCTTCACTCGTCGAATCCCGGCGGCCAATTCCGGACTGAGCAGGCCGGAGTCGGCAGCCTCGAAAGCGACCCTCCGAACCGCAGCCAGTCGCAGATTAATCGTCGTGGGCGCGTACTGCTTCTGCTCGAGATAGATGCTGTACCGCAGAACCACGGTGCGGTTGAAGGCGAGACGCGGTTCTGAGCAGTACCAGTCAACGAACTCGGTTATGGCATGGTCGTAGGTCCGCCGACCGCTTTCGGACGAAAGGCTGTTCAGGACGGACGCTTGGGACTGTTCGAGATCGGGAAGCGCCAGGACTCTTTTCGGCGATCGTTTCTTTTTGCGCGGTTTTGACATGGGCGACGGCCTCCTTGACCGTCTCCCATGAGAATGCTCGAAACTCTTCACTACGCCGTCCGCCGCTGTCGACCGCCAACCCGCCGCCACGGCGTTGATCGCGGGTCATCGGACATGGACTTTCGTCGGCCGAGAGCCCCTTGGGGACAACTTCCGAGTTCGCCGTAATCCAGGTCCAAGTGGACCGCCAAGCTGGCGCCTGAGAGCATGGGAACAAATCGACCGCTGTCCTCGTATTACTTATGCGATGCGGAACGCTTCGAAATGGGTCGCCTACTGCTCCCTTGCTATCCTGGTGGCGCTCTATGTCGTTGGTGCCGTCAGCAACGGCTCTCTGCGCCACGAAGTGCAAACGCTGCCCCTTTGGTTCCCGATTGTACTGGGCTTTGGCCAGCGAGAGCTTGCCAAGTGGTCGGCACTCCCCTGTCTGATTTTCTGGCTCGTGATCATGATCTTCATCTGGCTGTTCCTGCTTGGATGGGCAAGCTTTGTGACGGGTCACTTTTCCCCCACAGAGATAGCCATGACCCTTGTGATTGGCGCTGCCTGCGTGACAGGACTCCTCAAGAGTCTTCGCTGGCGGACGTCTGTAAACTCGTGGGCGGGATCCGGTGTGGCGATCTTGTTCGGGATACTCCAATTGCTAGCGTTTCGACTCAGTTTAATCCCCTACATCGCGACCCGGTGAGACGCTGAGCGCGGACTTTAGGCAGCATTCGGGCAGCTCAACGCAACAAATTCGTGGCTTGGTATGAATACTGTCCGGGTCGACAACTCGGACACGATCCGGGCAGCAGCGCTCATTATCCGCGAGTAATCGCCTGGCGTTTACTGACGCGAGCACGTGCGGCACGATTCCGTTGACGCATACTCCGTCTGATTATGCCGAACAAAATCACCGCTGAACGCAATATTGACAACACTCGCAGCACCCTGTGCGGCATAGTCCGGCATTCGACATTGTGGCTCAAGCCGGTGCTCTTGGGCCAATTTGAGTTCGTGGAGTGGACGCCGGATAATCACCTGCGGCACTCGAAGTTCATTGCCCTCCGGGAGGACAGGACCCCAAGCAGGTCCGCCGAGAAGCGCAGACTGGAAGGCATGAGTCAACCCCACTGCCGTTGGCAGTGGTCACGCCTCATGGGCGTGGCATGAGCGACGCATTCCCGACACTCTAAGGAACCGTATATTGTTCAGATAAATCTGGGCCGACGGCCCAGACATCGCCCGTCGAGACCGCAGCTACCCCATAGAGTGTGCCCTGAGCACTCGTACCCGCAGTGTTCGCGCCTGGGACAATGCTCCATGTACTGCCGTCCCAGTGCTCGAAGAGAGCATAATACGTGGTATTGGCATCGCCTTCCCCGGTGTAATACGTGTAGCTGCTCGTGCCAGCGGCCCAAATGTCGTTGGCCGAGACAGCGCTGATGCTTGCCAGGGAATTATAGTCATACTCCACATTCGGACTCGGTACCATTTCCCAACGCGAACCGTTCCAGTGCAAAACCAACGTATTCCCCCCCGTTGTTGGTGGCCCCTACGGCCCACACGTTGTTCGTTGCGAGCGCGGCAACTCCGGAAAGCCAATTATCATAGGGTCCATTCGGGCTGGGCACGATGCTCCACCCGGAGCCGTTCCAGTGCATGGTCAATGTCTGGTTGTTGCTCGTGAGCGTATACCCGACAGCCCAGATGTCGTTGGCGTTGATCACTGCCACGCCCGTCAGCGTGTTCTGAGAACTACCCTTGGCGTTCGGGCTCGGAATCACTGCCCACTTTGAGCCATCCCAGTGTTCAATCAGAGTTCCCTGGAACGAGCTGGTGCTCACCGTGGTGTCGGTCCAACCGACCGCCCACACATTGTTCGATGAAACCGCTGCCACGCTCACGAGTTGGGAGGAGGTTTCGCCACTTGAATTGGTGGAACCGCTTGGCGCGGGAACCATGCTCCACACCGAGCCGTCCCAGTGTTCGGTTACAGCATTGTTAAATGGATTGGCGGCGTCCGGCGCGATGCCGACCGCCCAGACGTCATTGGTTGCCACCGCTGCTACCCCGCTCAAGGAAACGTAGTTACCTGCGGGAGTTATGGCGCTCCAGGCGGCGCCATTCCAGTGTCCGGTCATCGCATACCCCACCTGCCAGATATCGTTGGCAGAAACGACGGCGATGGGCTGGCCGACGCTGAAAAAGCCTCGATTTATCGCAATGTCAGGAATCACCTTCCAGGTTCCAGGTACACCCGCAGCCTGAGCCTTGAGAGACTGCATCCCCAGTTGAACAAGCAGAGCCAGCGCGCCGACCACCACCAGCGCGTGATGCCAGTCAGTGTTCTTCCCGGCACGCTGATTTCGCAGCTTCATTCGATTTCCAGGGAGTTTCATCATTGCAAGTCTCTCCTTTGTCCAAGTCGGTTGGTCGCTGTCTCGCGGTTCACTCATTTTGAACACCACTGAATGGATTCCGCCTGATGCGGTTGGGCAGAGAATACGGCCCTGGGGAAAGGAAGTCAATGGACGGAGCCTGAAATCTTTTTCTCAAATAGAGCACGCCAGCTTTGAGCCAACGCCAGAGCACAATCAATTCGTTCACCGCAAAGAGGGTGCCAAATATCGCCTTGTTGTTCCCGAGCCACCCACTCGGGCAGGTAAATGTCGAAGTTGGCTGCCCGGTCCCCAGTGAAGCGAGCCGCCCAATCCGTCAGCGGGCATCGCCCTCGGTTCGCGGCGAGCACCGCGCATTCGCAGACGACGAATGCCGTCAACAGGAGCGCCCAGCGGAAGTGCCCCGTGAAGGCCGCCGCTGGCAGCGCCAGGATCGAGCCAGCCGTCATTGTCCATACGGCAGTGTGCAAGGAGATTGATCGCCGCCAGAAGGCGATCGGGATGAAGAATCCGTCGAAGCGAGTTGTGGCAGCGTAACGCACCAGCGGAGGGTCGGGACTTCCTCGGACCGGAATCCGCATATCCGGCGAAATTCAGTGTCGTCAAGGAAAGCTGTAAGCAAGGATGCTCCGATACGTGCCCGGACAAGCGGGGGCACCTAAGGCTCTAGCCCCAGCGCCCTCGTCGTGAACTCGACCAGCGGCAGCGTCTTCCGGCACGCGGCAGCGAAATCCCGCATCAACCGGGGGCCGCACACCTGCGCCTCGGTGAGCCCGACCGACGCCACGAAATCCTTCCGCTTGATGTCCTCGATGAACCGGTGATTTGGGTCGAATCCTCGCGGCGGGCGCACGAGGCTGTCGCCCTCAAGCTCCAGCTTCCGCCTGGCCTTCGCCCATCGCTCGGGCTCGCCGGCAATCGCCGTCCGGATTCTCGTCAGGGCGCTGCTGTCAGGATGCCAGACGCCCGCCGCCGCAAAGCAGTTGTCCGGCTCCAGGTGGAGGTAGAACACGGGCGCATGGGCGTCCTTGCCGCTGGCGTGGGAGAAATGGATGCCGACATGGGTCTTGAAAGGCCGCTTGTCGGGCGAGAACCGGGTGTCGCGGTATATCCGGAAGAGCGAGCCGCGCGCGGGGCGCGGGTCGGCGACGAAATGCGGGCCGAGCTTGCGCAGGCGCGGCCCGAAGCTGCTGATGAACGTCAGCGCCGGATCGCGAACGGCCTCTTCATATCGCTGCTTGTTCCTGGCGAACCAGTCGCGGTCGTTGTGGCGCTTGAGCTGGCGCAGAAACTGGAAGAGGTCGGGCCGGAAGAATGCGTCATTGGGCACCAGCGGCACGTTCAACCTTTCGCTTTGTGGCTCAGCAGCCCGCCAAAGCTGGTCTGCCGTGGAGAGCAACGGCAGGCGTGCTGATGATACTATCATCCGCCCGTGGTTGTTCCGCGACGTGAACGGCAGGTGAACGACTGCAATGCCCCAGCTATCGCCTCGGCAAATCGCGCACGTGACTGGTCTGGTTGCCCAGTACATCACCGCGCAGCGGGAGAGATTCTCTCCGCAGGCGGCTCCACTCGCAGCAGCACAGAAAGCGGCAATGTCTGGCTTCTTCCTCCCTCAAGTGCTCGATGCGGCGAGGGTCCTCGTCTTATTTGACAGGCGCGTCGAGAACCCGCCGTTCTACCCGACGCTGGCGGGCATGGGCTTCTCGAACCTGCCGGACTTCTCCCAAATGGCCGCCATCACGTTCTGCGATATGGCGATATCGCACGTGCCGTTCACGGACGGACTCCTGTTCCATGAACTCGTCCACGTCGAGCAATACCGCCAGCTCGGGATTCCGAGATTCTCGGAGCTGTACGTCCGGGGGTTCCTGTCGGGCGGCGGGTACGACGGCATCCCTCTTGAGGTTAACGCCTACGGCCTTGGCCGGCAGTTCGAGAGAAACCCTCGGCAGCAATTCTCCGTGGCGGATGAAGTGGCGAGGTGGGTCCGGGAGGAAAGGTTTTGAGCCGCATGGCATTCGAGCTGATGCTCCCAGCCCGATTGCCGGGGCATCTCCGTCAAAGCCAGGAACTCCACGGGCCGTCAAGTCGGGGTTTTACCTGATTGCCCGCGCGACGTAGGACGGCCATATTCGTCAGACATGATGGGCGTAGGAAGTCCCCATTTGACGCCGGACCCGCTGTGGGGAAAAGAGGACAGTCGAGTTCAGGGAGGGTAAGCAACGGCGGTGAGCCCCGGGGATGAACGACGAGAGGCTCGAAGGGGGAAGGGCAATGTACCCTGATTTCCGCCGTTTTGGAAGCTACGCGTCGAGCTTTCTTCTGCTAGCGGCTATGCTTGCTACTTTGCACTTTACTGGGTGCGGCAATATGTCTCCAGGCTCCCAACTTCCCTCTCCCACCGCCACATGGTCCCCCTCCCCGAACGACTTCCGCTTTCAGGGCGTGGGCGCAGGATTGGACGCCACGTCCTGGATCTCATTGAACGTGGGCCTAGGGCAAGATGCCTTCAACAACACTTGGGGGTCTCCCCTTCTGATAGGTGGTAGTTGCGTCCCCTCCGGCGGTCCCGAGGACTGTAGTTGGTTTTTCCACACATTCAAATACGCTCCTGGATCAGCGCGGGACACCTCTGCCGTCTACCACGGAGGCTATCTCACGGACCTGAACAACTTTCCTAATTTGACCGAGTGGGGCGACAACTTGTCCGCGCCGAATCTAGTCATCCGGTCACTGGACGTTGAGCCCGCCAACGGCGTCTTCGCAGTTGCCTTTATCAGTTCTCCTTCGGCTGGGACCTTCGCCCCCTCAATGCAGCGCATGCCGACCAGTAACCTTCAAGCTTTTGCCACGAGCGAGGGATTGCAGGGCCGCGTGGTTACCGCCTTGTCTCTCGATTCTGCAACGACTGCCTACGTGTTCTCGTATGGATGGATAAACGATACAAACTCGGTTTATGAGGCCTCCGTGGCGCCCGTGACACTAGACACCATCGCCAGCGAGGCTCAGAACCTCGCATCCGAAGGATACATCCTGACGGCATTCGGCGGTGGCGGTACCCCACCCTTCGGCCTCTATCTGGTGGGCACCCGCATAAAAGGCGTTGCCACCCCCAGGACTATATTGGTGTTCTCGCCCCAAACGCCTTCGGAAGATCAATACTATGCACAAGGCTATGTCGACGTCGCGTTTTTCTTCGACCCGGCACTCCCCACCTTTTCAAGGATAATGGAGAAATAACTTAACTTAAGACATGCGAGTCATCCAATTCCCCGACATGCTCAGTCGATTTCTCCGACCTGCTGGGACGAACATTTCCTCTCGCAACAATCTTTGACCCCGCGACGACCCGTCCGGTAAGCGGCGGCTACGTCCGCGATCCCTTTCCCGGTAACCTGATTCCTTTTGGCCGTTTGGATTCCCCCATACGGTCAAGCTTTTTGAATTATATCCGCTTCCCACCTCCTCGACGCTAGTGAGCAGCTACACCGCCAGCCCGGTCCGGCGGGAAAACTGAACCGGTTTGACGTGAGGATTGACCGCAATTCAGCCAGAAGGATCAATTCTTTACCCGCGTCAGCTACTTCGACGACCCGCAGTTCAAGCCCGGCCGGTTTGGGAGAAGTGCGGACGGCGGCGGTTTCAACCAGGGCGATCAGATTGCCATGTCGCGGAATGCGGCTATCAGCGAGCGAGACTCGTTCCTTCTCCCCGATTCGGGAACGTACGGGAGTTACTTAATCGTAACTAGTTAAGCGCCGGAGGACCGGGTTGGATCTCTTTGGTCATCAAGCACCGGCTGGAACGTAGGTGAATGTGGCTCATCAGCCCGACGTACTGTGCCCTGAGGCGTCGGAGAGGCTCTAGTGGGTATTCGGCGCACCGACCAGCTAGCGGTTGTCCACTACTCACCCTTGCCCCAGCCACACCAAAGTGTCCAAAGAACAAGCGGTAGAAGCCGGGTCGCCGTGCGAATTGCCGATTGAACTCCTCCATCTGCTCGACAAAGGCCTCTTGCATGCCCTCCGCCTGCGGTGTACCAACCCAATCCGCCTTCCGCGGATAGGGGAAGGTGGCTACCGCAACATGGTCGAACTCGATGAGTTCCGGCTCGGTCGATAGGTAGATGCTGTGCTTGCCCTTGGCTTTTGCCAAAGCGTACAAGTCTCCATCACTTTCCTTGCCGTGGTTTCCGGAGACGATCAGTACCGGCGCTTGCTCCGCCATGCGAATCACCATATCGATCCAAAGGTTCCGTTCCTTGATCGTTGCCTTGTACGTGGTCAGGTCGCCGTCGATTACAAACAGATCGGTTTTCTGGCGGATGCGTGGGTTTGACCCCAAGCAGTTTCGGGATTTGCTCATTGGCCCCGTCAAGTTGCTGCGCCCATCATTCGAAGCTCGTAATTCTCCAACGCATTGTTCTAACAGGTTGCTGAAAAAGTGCCCGAACTGTCATGCTGAGCGAAGCGAAGCATCTCGCAGTGCCCTGAAATCAAGAACTTAGATTCTTCGCTACGCTCAGAAATGACAGGCTTCAAGGGTTTTTCAGCAACCTGCTAAGCAAACGGATAGTTGCCCGTACAAGGATGCGTCAGCGAATGGTTGCCGATTTCGTGACCGTCGGCCACGGCTTGCTTCCAACCCGTCAGGCGAACCTCCAGGCTGCGCGACGCGACGAAGAAGGTAACCTTCACACCTTCCTTTCTCAACAAGGCCAGCCCCGTACCAACCTGACTCATTCTCGCATCGTCAAGGCTCAGGTGACTGCCGCTCGCTTCCCGGTAGGCCAGTGGAAAGATTGTGATTGTTGCGCATTGATGGATGAGGATTCTTCTGGGGTGTAATCTGTGCGCCCATAAAGACCGCCCAGGCCACTCCCGCCCTGACCGTCAACAACAATTGTGCCGTTGTCATTTTGGTTCTCCCAGTTGTTAGAGGAATTTACGCACACAATCGCAGAGCATAAGTTAAAACCGACACCGGTGGTCGGATGGCGGCGCCACTACCAAAGAAGTTGACGCTATGGCGTGCGGTCCTGAGTATCTGCCGGCGGGGTGAGTACCCTGGCTTTCCGGATGTGCATGCCTCGGCGACGCCGGCACGACTTACTTCTTTTCGCTTTCCGATGGCAGCGCGTAAGCCATGATATTTGGACCGACGGCGAGCGCTATGAACTGCTTCCCGTCGACCGTGTAAGTCATTGGGGAGGCCTTGTTGATTCCGTTGGTCGGGAAGTGCCACAAGGGTTCTCCGGTCCGCTGGTCGAGTGCCACTGTATCCCCGATGGGGTCTCCGTAGACCAGGATTCCCCCCGCCGTGGCCAAAACTCCCGCTAATCTCTTACCCTCGGCTTCTCCGATTTGAGGGTTCTCCCAAACTATCCTTCCGCTCTCAATGTCGAGCGCACGCAGATATTTCTTCGACGGTTCCACGGGGGGATGCAGTGTCTTCCAACTGCCGGGCGAAAGTTTAACCGAGCAGTCCTCAACGGCCATCACGTAGTAGAGGCGCGTCGCCGGGCTGAACGCAGTTGCATTCCAATTCGCCGCAGCCTCCGGGCAGGTTACGTCCTGCTCGGGCAAAAGTTGTGGCCGGCCATCGGGACCAATTCCACTCGCCCACGTCAACCGGTTTATAAATTTCTTGGCCAGCAGAACCTGGCCGTTGGTTCGGTCGAGCACGTAGAAGAACCCATTCCGATCCGCATGGAGCATGAGCTTCCGCTCCTGCCCTCGATAGCGTGCATCGACCAGGACATTAGGCTCGGTGGCATCATAAGAGTGAACGTCGTGCGGAGTGAATTGGTAATGCCATTTCAACTTGCCCGTGTCGGGATTCAAAGCGAGGATGCATTCCGTGAAGAGGTTATCGCCTGGCCGGTCTTGATCATCGTAATCGGGATACGGAGTGGATGTGGGCCAGTAGAGAGTGCCGGTCTCCGAATCATAGGAGCCCGTCACCCACGTGCCGCCGCCTCCGAAGGTAGGTTCTTTGCCCTTCCAGGTCTCGTAACCTGGCTCTCCCTTGCCGGGTATCGTCCAGAACCGCCACACGCGTTCGCCGGTTGACGCTTTGTAGGCGGCGAGAAATCCTCGAATGCCCCAGTCGGCGCCCGCCACGCCGGCAACGACCATGTCTTTCACAATCAACGGCGCCGACGTCGAGCCGTAGTGCTGGGGCTCATCCGGCATGACAACTTCCCACACCAACTTGCCAGTCGTCCGGTTTAACGCAATCAGATGGGCGTTGTCGGTTACCCTAAACACCTTGTCCCCAAGGATCGCGACACCTCGATTCGTACCTAGCGAAGCATCGCTGACAATCCCCGGAGTGCGCGGTCGAGAGTATTCCCAGATCTCGCGGCCGGTGAGAGCATCGAGCGCATAGACCGATTGCGGGCCTGTGATATACATGATGTCGTCGGCAACGAGCGGTGTTACTTCAAGCCCGAAATACTGCATGTTCTCGTGGTAATACTCCGTATCCGGGAGGAATTGCTTCCATAATGGAACCGTATAGATCCACTTCAAAGCCAGTTTGTTTACATTCGTGGTGTTGATTTGGGTCAGATCGCTGTACCGGTTCGCGTTCAGCGTTCCGTTGTAGGTCAGCCAGTCGCCCGGTTTGGGATGTTCGATTCTCGCGAAATCCACTCCGCCCCCGTTAGGAAGTCCCGAAACGGTCGATGCTCCGGGCTTTACTCCGGTCATCCGACTAAGGTAGGCAATCAAATCCTGCAACGTGTCGGGGCTTGCTTTCATCGGCGGCATGGCCGATTCTTTGTCCTCATGAATGGCTGAAATCTGGCTCTCCTGGAGCAGGTGGAATCTGCCGTTGGAGTCTTCTAATTGAATGTCAAAATTGCTTCGGCCTCGGGAGAAACCGCGTACGGTTTTTCCATCCCGCAATCGGACGGTAACAAGCTCGTAGCCGGGAGTAATGTGTGCGCTCGGCCGCAGCAGCGCTTCTCGAAGATCTTCTACCGTCATTTCGTGGGCGACATTTGATAAATCCGGACCCATCGACCCCCCTCGGCCGTCGACCATGTGGCAGGCAGCGCATTGCCCTTGGCCCAAGAAGAATTGTTCTCCAGCCACAGCGTCTCCCGGCACCGTGCGATCAGCAGCGGACACATTCAGAGAATGCACCAAGGCTGCCAAGGCATCAAGCTGATCGGCGGGCAGCTCGAACGCCGGCATGCCAAACCGTGGTATTCCATCGTGGATCGAATTGCGCAACTCGGAGGTTGACCGTCCGCGCACCGTGGCGCTACCGGCGAGGGGAGGAGCGTGGTCGGTGCCATGAGCATCGGCTCCGTGGCAGCCGGCGCAATGTTGCGCAAATAGCTTGGTACCCTCCACGGGAGAAGGCGCAGCCGGGAGGTTCCGCCCCAACAGGATCAGAGCCAGGGCCAGCACTGCTCCCGCGGTTTCTGGGTTCCGCCCGTCGAGCCTGGCGCCGTACAAAAAGCCCCGTTTTCGTGTCCCCTCGCTTATCAGGCCTTTCAAAGTACACCTCGTTTCGTGGCGAGATCGACCAATTTCAGGTCGAAGAGTGCCGGTTGCATCCAGTGAGAGAAGACTTTCGGGCGCCGAAGATTCGAGACATGTCTCAGTGCTCGTCCACATGAATTCCCCATTCGTCCTGACTGAGCCGGGCGAGATCTTCATTTGGTTTTTCTTGCGAGGTATCTGGAGACGCGAATGAAAAGTGCGCGGCGGTGATTGTCTCCTTCAGCGGCAGACCCGGAAGTGTTGTCTTAGCTTCTCTTGCGTGGCCGACTTGCCCGTCAACATCCTAACGCATAGCTAATCATCAGGTTGCCTCAATGGAGATTCTACCCTTAAATGAACGAATTTCAGAGACGGTTCCGTTCGGTCTTGGCCGGCAAGCTGTCGGCCCGAGGGAGTACTTCAGGGTCGAGGCGGTGGATGGGGTTCTCTAGGCCAGCGTCCACCCACGAACAACTGGCATACGACTAACGAGCTGCTCAGGAGGCGCCGGCAAGGATGCGGAGGAGTCTGTTTAACCGAAAGGTCGAGGCGCGGACACTCCCGGTGCTGCCGGCCGTTCAGCATTTGTGCCCAGCTGGGTTCGGAGCACTGCACTCCTGCTTGAAGAAAAACTCGATGCCGCGCCGATGGCAGAGATCTCGGGGCTTGGGGTTCGGGCTGGGCTAAAGCGGCATGATGCGCAGGGCGCACACAATCCCAAGCGCAACAAGAATCGTCCCGGGCCAGAGTTATCCGGTAACGGAGGGTCATGTCAGAGATCATTCAGGCTCTACCAAAGGTCATCCCTGTACTCATCGCTGTAACAATCAAGTTCTTCGGGGTCTTCTCCTAAATCCCTAACCTTGCGCTCGATTTGCGTTATACGCATCTGATTTTCGTGAATCTGCTTGTCGACCCGTTGACGTTCTTCCAGCTTCCAACGTGGCGCATTCCACTCCGTCTCCTTTAGCCTGTCGAGGAGTTCCTCAAGGGGAGGAACGAGTCCTTCTCGAATGTAGCGCCGCTCCTCCATTAAATTACTCGTAAGGTTAGCCTTTCGGTTTTGTTTTTCCAAATCTGGCGAACCCAAGTCCCAGGGCGGCGTCTTCCCAAGCCCTGCCCAAGAGCCCACGGCACACGAACCGGTGCCGTGGTTACCCGTTCCCGACAGAAGCAGCGCCCGAACCCCGAGTCCCCAAACCCGGTCTCAGACGTTGCCGCGCTTCATTTCACCCATCAAATAATCGCACGAGCGCACCGCGAGCGCCATGATGGTCAGGGTCGGATTCTGGCAGGCGCTCGACGGGAATCCCGAGGCGTCCATGACGAACAGGTTCTTGACGTCGTGGCTCTGCTGGAAGGGGTTGAGCACGGACTTCTTGGGGTCGTTCCCCATGCGCGCGATGCCGACCTCGTGAATCCCGCGGCCAGGCTCGCGATTGTGCACCTTGAAGGGCGAGACGTTTTTTGCGCCTGCGGCTGCCAGCATCTCGGCTGCGGACTCGGCCATGTCGTCGATCATGGCGTGCTCGTTTTCGCCGAAGGTCATGTGGATGCGCAGCACGGGAATGCCGAAGACGTCCTTCACGTTGGGATCGATTTCCACATAGTTGTCCCAGCGCGCCAGGCACTCGCCGAAGCCGCCGAGGCCGAGCGCAATTTCCGGATCGAGCACGCCTTTCTTGTAGGCTTCGCCGAAGCCCGCCGCGCGAAGGTTGAAATTAATGGAGCTCCCGCCCTGGAAGCCGTAGCCGCGCAGGAAATTCTTCCAGCGCGGGCCGTTCTTCGTATTGCGGAAACGGATCACGTAAATCCCATCCGGCCGGTTGGGCCCAAAGCCGGGTCTGCCCGGCGTCTGGGGAAACTCGCCGCTTGCGCCGCCTCCTACCCAGATGTGGTCCATCAGGTAGTGACCCAGCACGCCGCTCGAGTTGGCGAGTCCGTTCGGATGCTGGGAGTTCGCGGAGTTGAACAGAACGCGCACCGACTCGAGCGACTGCGCGCACAGGACGACCACGCGCCCCCAGACCTCGCGCGGCTCGCGGGTATTCCGGTCGATGTAGAGAACGCCCTTGGCGCAGTTGCGGTCTGAGTCCATCAGGACCTTGTAGACCATGGCGTTCGGAATGTGCGTGCACTTGCCCGTCTTCAGCGCGTCCGCCACCGTGGTGAAGGCCGAGTTGAAATAGGAGTGGGTCACGCAGCCGCGATCGCAGGGACCGCAGTAGTGGCAGGCGGCGCGGCCGTTGATGGGCCTCGTGATGTTGGCGGAGCGGCCCAGCGTCGCCGTCCAGCCCAATCTATCTTTCACGCGATTCCGGAACAGCGTTTCCGCGCAGGTCAGTCCCATGGGCGCGTGAAACTTGCCGTCCGGCAATTCGTACACGCCCTCGGCCATTCCGGTGATGCCCACGTACTCTTCCACCAGGTCGTAGTAGGGCGCGAGGTCCGCGTAGCTGAGCGGCCAGTCCTCGCCGTAGCCGTCGAAAGAGGCTGCTTTGAAGTCCAGGTCGCTGAAACGGTAGCTCTGCCGTCCCCAGACCATGGTGCGGCCGCCGGTCACGCGCAGGCGACCGACCCAGGTGAACGGCATGTTCTCGGGCGTGGTGTACGGCTCTTCGAGGTCGTTAGCGAACCAGTGGTAGTTGTA